>JAYTNK010000761.1:0-6839 GCA_043748375.1 Cytophagales bacterium | reverse complement strand
CAAGTTTCTGGTAACCAACGTTTGTGCTATAGCCATAGCTTGCCTGCCCGACAAACGAATAACCGCCAATGCTCCCACACCTGAAGGCGTTGCAAGGGCTACTATGGTGTCTTCGTTACCTAACATACACCCTTCTTGCCCAATCGATGTACATAGTAGTTTCCTCGCGGCTAATATTCATGGCATCGCCAATTTGGTAAATAAGATTTTGCTCTTCAAGTACAAATTTACCATCGACAAAACCAATGCCAATAAGTTCCATAAGGGCTGAGATTTTGGATTTGCTATTGCTAAATTGATTGCAAATTTCTTCTATGGGCTTGTCAAGATATTGAATATCAGCATCTTCGAGTTCAAGTTCGCGCTTCATGGATTCGAGTAGTACTATCTCTTGTTTTGAAATCATACTATCAATAGAAATGATTTTTTTTGCAAGGGTTAGAAACGCAATTTTTTCTTCTGACTTTAGTAAATTTAAGAACATGGTGGAGTAGGGGTTGCTTTTAAGGCAAAAATAAAGTAAAAAATGATATTTTGCAAGTTTCTTGATTATCTTTGTGCATATAATATTTGCTATCTTTTAAACTAATGACACTAAAAACACTTTTTTTAATGGCGATAGGGCTGTTTTGCGCCTTTTTGCCTACCTATTCTACTGCTTTTCCACAAGATACAGTTCGAATAGAATCACAAGCAGGTGGTGATGAAACGCGCTTAGCAACCTTCGAATTGCGAGAAAATCCTATCATAGCTCGGCGCGATAGCTTAATTGCCTTAGCACGAACTTTTTTGGGCAGACCATACGTTTGGGGTGGCACAACCCCGTATGGATTTGACTGCTCTGGATTTGCGTGGTATTTATTTAGGCAATTTGGCTATAATTTGCATCGTATGTCGGGTGATCAAGCCACACAAGGCAGTGCTGTAAAAATAGAAGACGCACAGCCTGGAGATGTAGTATTATATGGCTATCCTTATGGAACGGGCTACATTTATACACACACAGCTATAGTATATGCACGCGATAGCCAGAATAATGTAACTGTAATTCACAGCAGTTTGCTTGGATTGGCTATTACCGCCTTGCACTTCGATCCAAATTACACCTGTCGTTTCGTGTGCATGAGGCGTATTATTGAATAGACTTCTTGCGAAAGTGTTTTTTAGAAGCCTCACACCCTGCCCTTAGTTTTTTTGAGCGTTTGGTAAATTTACCAGACGCTCAAAAAGTTTATGATGGATTATGCACAATTTGCGCCAATCGGTCTAAGAAAACAGCCGTTGCCATAGCTACATTTAATGACTCAGCTTGCCCAAAACGTGGAATTGTAAGTGGCTTTTGTAAATATGGCATAACCTCTGCCGAAATGCCATGACCTTCATTGCCCAATACTAAAAAGCCCGCAGTGGGTAATACCGCTTTGTGTAAGTTTTCGCCTTCCATCAATGCGCCCAATACAGGTAATTCCTTGTATTGTTCAAGGTAGGCAGGCAAGTCGGTATAAAAAGTTTTTACACGCAAAAAAGATCCCATGCTTGCGCCAATAGTTTTAGGATTGTACACTTCTACACAATTCATAGAACATACTAATTGCGAAAAACCATACCAATCGGCAAGTCGTAGCACTGTACCCAAATTACCTGGGTCTTGTATATTATCCAACACTATAGTATAGGTAGCAGGCAAGGGCTTGAGCGGTTCGTTTGTCGACATCTTTACAACAGCAATGCCTGCTTGCTGATACTCAAGCGTAGTAAGTTGATGCAATTCATCGGCTGTCAAAATCTCATACGCAATGCCATACGTGGCGAGTTCTACCTCGTAGCGCGTAGCAAAATCTTGCCTAAAACCCCAAAAAACGACTTCCCAGTCGCTTGACTTCCACAGTTCAGCGAGTGGCTTTTCGCCTTCTACAATAAAGAGTTGTCTTTGTTGCCTATATTTTTTTTGGTGTAGGGATTTAAAAAAACTAATACTATTTTTGGAGAGCATTTTTTATTTTTGGAATATGATGCAAAAATACAAAAAATACTTGGATATGGCACTTTCTTAGGTTTTAAATAGGTTTGCAATTATTCGGGAAAAAAGTACCATGCTTATACGGATAAACATTTGTACTTTTGCAGTATAAATTTACCTCATGTCATGAAAATAAAAAATATTTTTATTCTTATCATTGCTTTCTTACATATATCAGTCGCTTGCCTGCAAGCGCAAAATCATGCAGACCTCGCCCTTAGTACGGCAGGCAAGCAATCTACTGTAGCCCTTTCTTGGACAAAGCTATACAGCATAGGCGAGAAAAAACGCTTCAAAATAGGTTATGGTGCACGTTTTAGCAGTGCGTTTCACAAAAACGTGGAATACGTAACCGCACCCGCTCGCCTTACAAGTGGAGTTGCTAATCCTACAGCTATGTTTCGCGATAACATTTTAGCCAACTTCGACACCATATCCTTCAACAAAGCACAAATAAATAGCCTTAACGCTACTATCAATTTGCAATACAGTTTTCACCCAAAATTTGATTTGGGATTTAACATTGATGCCATCGGTTTCAGCTTTGGCAAAAAACAAGTAGGCGTTTATACCTCCAGTATTTATACGGGAGGCAAGGTTACAAGCCAAACAGCCAAACCTACAGGTTTTAATGCTCTGCTGATAAGTGATAATGACAACGGCTCACTCAATTCAGAGTTTTATGCGCGTTATTGGCTTACCGAAAAGTTAGGCATAAGAGCAGGGATGGTTTTTATCTTTGCAGAATATACCACAGACAAGAAACTATCGTTGGATAACAACCGCTTCCGCAACAAGTCCAGCCAAGCCATGCTTGCGGTAAGTTATAAATTTTAACCCTTGCCTACCCTTTATGGATAACCCATGGCTAAAAGTTGCTATTGTGCAAGCAAAGCCTGTTCATTTTGACCTTGCGCAATGCTTGCAAAAAGCGATAACTTTGATTGAAGAAGCCACTGCGCAAGGGGCTAATTTGGTAGTTTTTGGTGAAACTTGGTTTACGGGTTATCCTGCTTGGTTAGATTATTGTGCAGATGTGGCGGTTTGGAATTACGCACCTATGAAAGCCGTATTTGCGCGTATGTATCAACAAAGTTTGGCTATAGACAGTCCGCAGATGAGGCTACTCCAACAAACGGCAAAGGAAAAAAATACCATGCTTGTTTTTGGATTCAATGAAAAAGTTACGGAAGGCGCAGGTAGCGGAACGATTTACAATAGCTTTGCTATCATCAACGATAAGGGCGAAATACAACAACATCACCGCAAATTGATGCCGACCTATTCCGAAAAACTATTGTATGGAATGGGCGATGGGCAAACACTAAGGGCTGTCAATACACCCTTTGGCAACATAGGCGGGTTGATTTGTTGGGAACATTGGATGCCACTTGCCTGCCAAGCCATGCACATGAGTCATGAACAACTGCATATAGCTTTGTGGCCTATGGTGCATGAAATGCACCAAATCGCCAGTCGACATTATGCTTTTGGAGGGCGTTGTTTTGTAATAGCCGTTGGACAAATGATGCAAGTCAATGATTTTCCTGAAGAACTTGCGCTATCTACGCAATTTTCCTTTACCCCTGAGCATAATATTTTGCGAGGTGGTAGCTGTATCATTGCTCCTAATGGACAATTTTTAGTTGAACCGCAATTTGACTCAAGTGAAACCATTATTTTTGAAATGCCTTCTTTAGACGAAGTATATGCAGAACGTATGGCTTTAGATGTTACAGGACATTATAATAGGCAAGATGTATTTAACTTTAGTCTAAAAAAGTAAAAAAGGAAATATGTACAATTATTCAGGCAACATAGATAACGCCATAAAGAATTATATACCCTAACTTTGCCCTATCAAACTCGTATGAAAATCACATTATTTTTTATTGGTGTACTGCTATGGCTAAGTTTGCCTCAGCACTTGAAAGCTCAAGAAAACAACTTGCCTACCAAACGATACAAAGGCACAGATTTCTTTGAATTTGCAGTCAGCGCGCGACATGGTGAGCAGTTAAAAGGTGTTCTCAAATATTATCCAGAAGCTGACAACTGGGTTTCTACTTGGGCGTTATCTTGGAATCATTTGCACCATTTTGGGAGGCAAGGCAAGATAAACTTGGGCTATGGAGTGCGTTTTAATAGTGCTTTTTATCAAAATCAAGCGCATCTTACCGCACCACACAAGCTCCGCAAAATAGATATGGACACGCTCATGCTTGGGCGTAGCCAAAGCAATAGTTTGAATGTAACGATTAACTTACAATACAATTTTACCAAAAAATTTGAAGTAGGATTTAATATTGACGCGCTGGGTTTTAGTTTTGGTAAAAAACAAACAGGACAGTTCACCGCTACAGGCAAGACCACTGTAGAAACTGCGAAACCAACGCCTTTAAACTATCTCATAGCAGGCAATCACGACAGAGGCATGCTCAATTCTGAATTTTATGGCAAATATTGGCTTACTCAAAAATGGGCGTTACGTGCTGGAGCAACGCTAATTTTCACCGAATACACCACAAGCCAAAAACTTGCTTTAGCCAATGATCGTTTTCGTAATAAATCTTTTCAATTCATGTTGGGTGTAACCTATGCCCCTTTCCGTCATTAAAAACCCACTACATTTCTAAACTTATGAAAATAATAATGCTCGTGGTTGCCTTCTGTTGCTTACAGAGTACCCACATTTTTGCTCAAACAACTTGGACTGCAGGCGCATACATAGTCGATTTTAAAATTAAAAACGCAGGTTTTACGGTTAATGGCTCATTCAAAGGGTTAAGTGCTACCCTTAAATTTGATGAAGGTGGTGCAAATGATTATATTGAGGCTACTATTGATGCCACAACCGTCGATACCAACAATGGCGGACGAGATAAACACTTGCGTAAAGCGGACTTTTTTGATGTGCAAAAACATCCTACTATCAAGCTAAAATCCGTAAGCTTTACTAAAATAAGCGCAGGCAAGTTCAAAGGCTCTTTCAAACTTACCATGAAAGGTATTACCAAAACTGTAGAAATTCCTTTCACTTTTAACAAAGGTACGTTTGAAGGCGAAGTCAAACTCAATCGCTTAGACTATGGCGTAGGTGAAAGTAGTTGGGTAATGTCTAATGACGTAACTATCCACGTAAAAATAAATTAAATTCCAAACCATATTTCCCATGAAACACACCTTTATTTTGTCCACACTTATCTTGTTCTTTGCTACTCAAGCTTGGGCGCAACTACCCGCCAAACCCGAAGATGTCAAACCGCTTTTGATAGGACAAAAAATCCCTTCAGTACAGCTAAAAGATGTTAAAGGTCAAATGATTGATACCAAAGAGGTATTAAACAAAAAAACAATTCTTGTCTTTTATCGTGGAGGCTGGTGTCCTTATTGTACAGCGCAACTCGCAGGATTGCATACTATAGAGAAAGAAGCACAAGCACTCGGCTACCAAATCGTAGGCATTAGTCCCGATTCGCCCGAAAGCCTGACCAATACAGTGGCTAAAAATGAACTTGGTTATACTATCTTATCCGATAGTCAAGGTATATTGGCAAAAGCTACAGGATTGGCTTTTCAAGCCCCTAAAAATTATGAAAAGTACTTAGATAAGGCTTCCAATGGTGTAAACAAAGATTTTTTGCCAGTGCCTGCAGTATATGTGCTCAACGATAAACAAGAAATTGAGTTTATGTTTGTTAGTCCAGACTTTAAAAAACGTCTACAACCACAAATGTTATTGGCTGTTTTGAAAGGGCTTGCACTTTAATATTTTTCTTATGATATGCAAAAAAACGGGTTATTACTTATTTGTTGTTTTGTAGTGGTTTGCAACGCTTTTGCTCAAAACATTAAGTTTGAAGGCTTAAAGCGTTGCAAACCAAGCTACTTGCTAAAATGCGCCTCTTGTCTCCATCAAAACGACATAGACACACTTCAGCTTGAAGATATAGCACAAAAAATAAGAAATACTCGTTTTTTCAGTGAAGTACATTACAAAAAAGTCATTACGGATAAGGATACTACCACTGTTTTTGTTTGTAAAGAGATTCAAACTATCTTGCCTATCATAGAATTGGGCGCAACTCAAGGCAATCAATGGTTGCGTTTGGGTGTTTTAGATGAAAATGGATTTGGACATGGCATTCAAACTGTGTTTTTTTACCAATACAACGACCTACACTCTTTTTATTTAAAACAAAAAATTCCGTTTGTATTGGGAAAATGGAGTTTGGGCTATCTACTTAGAAAATGGTCGTTTATAGAAGCCTTTAACTTCAATCAACAACCACAATATTACAATTACAAAAATGTGAATGTAGAAATATCAACAAGTTATAGCTTCAATCCAACACGTCACAGTGTATTATTTGGTATAGGATACATCAAAGAGGCATTTGTACACACCGAGCCTACCAAATACATAGACAGCCCTAGTTTATTTGAACAGCATAAATTATCAATAAAAAGCATACATGAACTTACTTATCTAAATCACAAAGGTTTTTATTTAGATGGATGGGCGAATAATCTTAATTTTTTGGGTACTTATAGTTTGCAAGATAAAATACCTTTTGGGGTAGTATTTAATGATACGCGTTACTTCAAAACCTTGCCTACAAAGGCAAACCTTGCCATGCGCGGACGTATGGGTATTTCGACAAATAGCAATGTTTTTTTAGCTCCTTTTATATTGGATAACTACTTCAATATCAGAGGTGTTGGCAATAGAATAGATAGAGGGACTGCCGCTTTTGTACTAAACTTGGAGTACAGACAAACACTTTGGGAAAATAAAAATTTTGGTGTTCAAGCGGTA
>JAYTNK010000760.1:0-5162 GCA_043748375.1 Cytophagales bacterium | reverse complement strand
CTAATGATAAAAGAAATTACTTCCTCACAAAGATATACACTTTTCCTCACAAAAGCAAAACGCTTGCCTACAGCAGGCAAGGCATTTCGTAAAATAGATTTTTTGCGAAAGTGATTGAAAAATACCTATACCCTTATTAGCTGTGAACGCCAAACAAATTTTCTAATACACATTTTTGGTACTTACCTTTTAAGTACGTAATTTTGTAAGAGGATGAAAACTGCATATCATTTTTTTAGTTCGTTACAAAACCTGCTACGACTCAAAATCCACCTCATTTCGCGCCAAAACACGCATTTTTACTACCTAAAAACCCAACATACTTTTAATATTTGGTTACATCAATTTTACGCATAAATTTTTGCCATGATAAATCTCATGACTTACAACATTCGCTATGACAATCCAGCTGATGGCGTAAATGTTTGGGCGAACAGAAAAGAAGCTGTAGCCAAGCTTATAAAAACAAAGTCAGTTCATGTATTAGGCGTACAAGAAGCTCTCTATCAACAAGTGATAGATTTACAACAAACCCTGCCCCATTTTGATTGGGTAGGCGTTGGGCGCGATAACGGCGGGCAACATGGGGAGTTTATGGCTATTTTTTACGACAAAGACGCGCTTGAACTTATCGAGCATGGGCATTTTTGGCTATCGGAAACTCCACATATAGCAGGTTCATGTGCTTGGGAAACGGCTTGTCCGCGTATGGTTACGTGGGCAAAACTCAAAGAAAAGCAAACAGAACAAGTTTTTTATCATTTTAATACACACCTTGACCATAAAAGCAGGCAGGCAAGGCGCGAAAGTATCTATTTATTGAACAAGAAAATTTCGGAAATAGCAGGGCAAACACGCGCCATACTTACAGGCGACTTCAATTTAACGCCTAAGGAAGCCGAATACACCTTATTAACCGATTATTTTACAGATTTGCGCACTAAATTTCCTGAGAAAAATTTTAATAACAGCACATTCAATAATTTTGGGCAACAAGGTGTGTCAGGCATGACCATTGATTTTATTTTTGCACATTTATCGCGATATTTAGTGTGCCATTCGTTTGATATATTGGAAAATAAATATAACAATCGCTTTCCTTCTGATCATTTTCCGCTACTTGTAACACTTGAATTTATCTATTAGAAAACATAATTGTTTAGTCGTAGCCATGATGCTACGACCAAACAAAAAATCTTAGGGCTTACGCAAAAGTCAAAAAAAGCGAGATTTGTACCACAGACGGCTCGTCTGTGCGCCGTAGGCGAATGGATTATGCCAAGTATGCGTAAAATAGGCGTTTTTTTCGCTTACAGCGCACAGACGAGCCGTCTGTGTTACAGTTGCGTAAGTCCTAAATCTATTAAATAAGTCCTGCTTTTTTTAACAAGGCTTTTGGCGAAGGCGTATGTCCACGAAAACGCTTGTATAGCTCCATAGGAGGCTCGCTTGAGCCTTTGCTAAGGATATGTTGGCGCAAACTTGTCGCGGTAGCTTTATCAAAAACGCCTTTTTCCTCAAAGAGTTCAAACGCATCAGCTTCTAAAACCTCTGCCCACTTATAGCTATAATATCCTGCTGAATACCCACCTTGAAATATATGTGAGAAGGCAGTACTTGTGAGCGTACCCTCTACTAAAGGCAAGTCTATTTGTGTAAGTGCGGTAACAGCGCGTTCAAAAGCGACCACATCTGTTATTTGTTCTGGATTTTGTGAATGCCATGCCATATCTAACAAGCCAAAATTGACTTGCCTGAGCGTCATGTAGCCTTCTTGGAAAATACGTGATTCACCTATTTTAGCGAGATATTCAGCAGGAATAGGCTCGCCTGTTAGATAATGCTTTGCAAAAGTATTCAGCGACTCTTGCGCATAGCCCCAATTTTCCATGAGTTGTGAGGGCAATTCTACAAAATCCCACGATACATTTGTACCCGCCAAACTACCATATTGACAATCACTAAGGATAAGGTGCAAGCCATGCCCAAATTCGTGCAATAGTGTAAGCACTTCGTTGTGTGTGAGAAGCGAAGGCGCACTTTCGGTAGGCTTTGTAAAGTTACAAACCAAAGAAACGTGTGGACGTGCATCTTCTCCTTGTGCGTTGCGCTGTTGGTTTCTAAAATTTGTCATCCACGCACCATCTTTTTTCTGTCCTGGTCGCGGGAAAAAATCTAAATACAATACTGACATGTGCTTGCCTGCCTCGTCTTTTACTTCATATACTTCTACTTCTGGGTGGTATTTTGGTATATCATTTCTTTCTATAAATTGCAAGCCGAATAAACGATTAGCAATATCAAACACGCCTTTTTTCACGTTTTCCAACTTAAAATAAGGGCGCAAAAGTTCGTCATCTATTTGGAAAAGCTCTTTTTTTAGTCTTTCGCTGTAGTGCAAAATATCCCAACGCTCAAGTTGCGTTATCCCATCTATTTTGCGTGCATATTCAGCGAGAGCTTCCATGTCGCGTATAGAGGCAGGTTGCGCATATTGCAACATTTCTGCTAAGAAATCTTTCACAATGATAGGCGAGTTTGCCATGCGCTCCTCCAATACAAAGTCGGCATGAGAGGCGTAGCCCAATAATTCAGCGCGTTGATGACGCAAAGAAGCGATTTGCTTCACTAAATCTCGGTTATCAAATTCATTGCCACGAAAACCTTTCGAACCAAATGCCATGAACATTTGTTGGCGCAAGAGTCGGTTTGTACTGTAGGTCATGAAGGGTTGATAGCTTGGGTAGGCAAGCGTAAAAACCCACTTGCCTGCCCATTCTTTTTGCTGTGCAACCATAGCCGCTGCTTCTATTACACTTTCAGGCAAGCCTGCCAAGTCTGTTTCTTGTTCAATGACAAGCATAAAATTCTTGGTGTCTGCCAATACATTTTCACCAAAAGTAAGGCTTGCTTGTGCAAGGGCTTTGTCTATTTCGCGTAGTTTTTCTTGGGCAGCGGAGTCAAGGTTTGCGCCATTGCGAGCAAACGATTTGTATGTTTTTTCTAAAAGTGCTTGTTGTTCAAGGTTCAAAGTAAGGGCTTCACGTTGTTCATAAACAGCCTTTACACGCTTAAAAACTGCTTCATCAAGCGTTATATCGTTGCCATATTCGCTCAACAAAGGCGATACTTCTTGCGCTATTTGCTGGCGCGCTTCATTGGTATCCGCATGATTCAAGTTGAAAAATGCACTTGAAACTATGTTTAACTGCTTGCCTGCCCATTCTAATGCTTCGATTGTATTGGCAAAAGTAGGCAAGGCTGTATTATTTTTTATCTCGGCTATTTCTGCTTTTGCCTCTGCAATAGCTTGTTGAAAGGCAGGCAAGAAGTGTGCGTCTTGTACTTGTGGGAACGGAAATGTGTCAAAAGGCGTTTCGAAGGCTTGTAGAATAGGATTTTCAGACATTGAATTAAGAGAGAAAGATAGTTTAAGAAAAACGATTTTGGGTAGTGTTAAAAATGCAATGTTTTGTCATTCTGAACGAAGTGAGGAATCTCGACTTTAAACAACGATACGCCTACTGTAAACGAGATTTTTCGCTACGCTCAAAATGACAACAGCCTTACAAATATAACACTACCCGATTTTAAATTACAAAATACGGATAGTTATAAAAAATAAAATACTGTAGTTTCAGCCTTATGCTACCACTTGAGGCGTGTGCTTAAAGTCTATAACTACAGTATTATTTTTGAGGTGTTTTAAGCAGGATTATATTGTACATCAACACCTGATGCAGTGTATTGAGGCACCCACCCTGATTGATCAATAAAAACACGAATGGCTTTTACGAAAGGGTTTGTCTTGCCTGCGTCAAACCAATGCTTGGTCATGGCAGGTACAGCAATCAAATCACCTGCTTGGCACAAGACATTAAAAATGGGTTCGCCATTTTCAAGATTGAACCAAAAAAAACCTTCTCCATCTACAAAAAAGCGTACTTCGTCTTCTGTATGTTGGTGTTCACTCAGAAATTTATTGCGAACGGCTTCGTAGTTTGGTGTTTGGGCATTGATATTCAGCACATCGGCTGTTTGGTAGCCGTTTTTATCCATAAATGGCTTCAGTACGTGGGCATAAGCACCTAAAATAGTTTCTTGGTCTGCTGTAGCATCAAAGGCGATAGCTGCCTGCCATTGGTCAAACCACACGCCTCGCTTTTCCAAGAACGCACGTATTTCGGCAATGTTTTTAATTTGAACGTTTTGGTCAGGAATATTTAAAACTGCCATAAGATAGAAAAAGAAATGGGAAAATAGGTTTTACCGCTTTAGAAATAGCGCAAAAAACGCCATATACTACGCTTTCGCAAGTAATTCAAATCTAATTCATGAGCGTATGCCTCGCGCTCAAAGCAAATGTTGATATACGCTTCATGATGATTATGATATTTCAATAAATTGAATAAATAATGCCCTACATAAATCAAATAGAAAGGCAAAATGAGCAGTTCAAGTTGTTGGCAGAGATGGATTTTCTCATGATTCATCAGCGTTTGGTCATAGCGATAATCATGCCTTTTTACAAAAATGAAAGGAAAAATAGCCATGCCTGCGTATGACAACAAAGGCAACGTGAGGACTATATAAGGTATTTTCATAGGTTTTTAGTATCCATCAAATGGCAGGCAAGACCTTTAATCGTTAGCTAATACCCAAGCCCGTGCGTCATCTGCATTGACAAAAGTACGCAAGTTAAATTTACTGAGTTTTCGCACTGCAGCTGCAATATACTCGCCTCCAATTTTTGTAAACAAGCTATTAGAGAGGATAATAGAGGCACGCATATCATCATTAAATATTTTGCGTACGCGTGGCACCCAGTTCGTAACCAGCCAAGCTTTAGATTCCATACTCGACTTCTGCATGGTAGCCTGATTCACAAGCAACCGCTTAATACCACGTTCTACCCCTAATTCGGCAGTAGTATTAAATATTTCCTTGTAATTTTCCTTGCTGATATCTCCGATTAACTCCAAATAAATCAGTTCATTTTCGATTTCGTAGCTAATGCGCCCAAAATCTTTCTCATACAGAAGTTCCATGTGGCAAAATAGTATTTTACTTTGAAATAATTGTATTTTCTGTTACAAATTTCATGCTTTTTTTGGTAAAAATCAAAAAGTTATAACTAATTATTTTTACAGCAAATTTCAAGA
>JAYTNK010000759.1:0-1832 GCA_043748375.1 Cytophagales bacterium | reverse complement strand
TAGGAAAGGAAGTAGTTGCCATAGACCCACGTTATTTCCTATTGGCAACGGGTAATCGCTGTTTGTACTGTCGGCAATGATTCCTACTTCATGGACTCCTTCACCTTTGAACTCAAGCACAACGCCTATTTTGTCAAACGCCATGCGTACAAACTCGCGCACTTCGGTTGTAATACCTGTAGCGAGTACAAAATCTTCGGGGGTGTCGTGTTGCAATATGCGCCACATACCCTCTACGAAATCTTTGGCGTGTCCCCAGTCGCGTTTTGCGTCTAAGTTGCCCAAGAATAATTTGTCTTGCATACCAAGTGCAATTTTGGAAACGGCGCGTGTTATTTTACGTGTAACAAACGTTTCACCTCTTAATGGACTTTCATGATTGAATAAAATGCCATTACAAGCGAACATATTGTATGCTTCGCGGTAGTTAACGGTTATCCAATAAGCATATAACTTAGCTACTGCGTATGGAGAGCGCGGATAGAAAGGTGTTTTTTCAGATTGTGGCACTTCTTGTACCAAGCCATATAGTTCAGAAGTGGAGGCTTGATAAATGCGTGTTTTTTCTATCAATCCCAATAAGCGGACAGCTTCTAAAACGCGCAATGTGCCTATACCGTCTGCATTAGCGGTATATTCGGGTGTGTCAAAGCTCACTTTTACGTGCGACATTGCCCCCAAATTATAAATCTCATCAGGTTGCGTATCTTGAATGATGCGTATAAGGTTTGTCGAATCGGTCAAATCGCCATAATGCAGTTCCATCTTGATATTAGGCTCATGAGGGTCTTGATAGAGATGATCGATGCGGTCAGTATTGATAAGCGAGCTACGGCGTTTGATGCCATGCACGTTATAACCTTTCTTTAACAATAAATCAGCTAAGTACGCGCCATCTTGTCCTGTAATGCCTGTAATGAGAGCAGTTTTTGCCATGCTAAAAAATGTATGGGTGAGATTGGAGAAATGAATGAAAGTGCAAAAGTAGCAAAAAAATGCTAATCAAAAGCGGGTTTTCTATATCTTTGCAAAATTATGTATTTTAAACAACACGCCTTTTTATTTCTTGCAGTCCTGACAGCGGTTTTATTACACAGATACGCGCAGTCTTACGGCATAAGTACGACTTATGATAGTGTAAATTATGTGTTTGCCTCAAATAGTTGGATTGAAAAAGGTCTATTGGAAAACAAAGATGGCGCACCTTTCCTACAACAACCTCCACTTTTCCCCCTTATATTGTCTATCAGTGCGCCTTATCAAATGATATTTGCGTCTTGGTTGAATACGTTATGTTTGATAGTTATACTTTTTTTTTGGGGAAAGTTACTATCTCCTCCACATCCTTTCGAGAAAGGCAGGCAAGGAGTCTATCTGTTGTTATTGGTTTTCGCTTCGCCTTTGTATTTAGTCCATCAGTTTTTGTGGTCAGAGCCTGTTTTTTTAGCGTTATTGAGCCTGCATTTATACGCTTTTCAGCAGTCTGAAGGCAGGCAAGATAAGGGCAGGCAAGACACTTGGTTTTGGGTAATGCTTGTCTGTGCTGCCTTAGCTTGCCTACAGCGGAGTGTAGGTATAGCTTTTGTATTAGCGACTTTTATAACGCTTTCGCAACGAAGATGGCTGTATCTTGCCCTGGCTTGCCTGCCCTTTGCGGTTTGGAATGGCTATGTATTGTTGCAAAAAACACCTACAGAATATGCGCAAACCTATGGCGTACAACAAGATTTTTGGGTGGGAGGCAAGATGCTTATCGAAAGCATCGCGCTGTGGCTTGTGCCTATACAAACGCCATTCTTAGGAAAGTTTGCGGTTGCAATAGCCTTGTTTGG
>JAYTNK010000758.1:0-4656 GCA_043748375.1 Cytophagales bacterium | reverse complement strand
CCTGCCTATTTGCAGTGCTTACATTGAACTTGGCGCAAGCCCAGACTATTATAAAACTCCTTGATGAGGCAAAAACGCCCTATACCGTGGCAGGCAAGCTTGTATCGAATATTACTACTATTGACAAAGATGTTTGTCAAACTTACTTGGCGTATGTGGGCAAGGACAGTACTTTTAGGATTACTTATGTAAACTATAACAAAGACAAAGAACTCACTCAAATTACGGTTACTACTTTCTCGCCTACCCAACTGAATTATAAAACAGACGGATATGGCTCTCGTGTGGAAGAAGAACTTAATGATTATTTTGGAAAAGGCAAAATAGCCAAAATAACCTTGCTCTCTAATGCCATGAGCAATGCTTGTTTTACAGAAGAAAACATTGACCTTTACAAAGAAACCGAGAACAACAAGGCAAAGAAAAATTTTGCTATGTTTTTCTTTACTCAAAAGGCAGAAGCAGAGGCTATATTCAAAGAAATAGCCAGCAAGCGATAAACGCTCTCAATAAAAAAACAACTTCTAAAACAAGAAGCTGAATACCTAATCTATGTTAAAAACAATCAATATAAATAATTGATAATCAATATATTATATTTTTTATTTTACATTACTCCTGTAATATAGCTTATATTTTTGCTCAAAAATGCTTAATAATGGGGTAAATGCAAGATTTTAATGCTGTGATATTTTGAATATGATGCCACACACATTGGATAGAAGTAGCTAACATAGATTAGTAATTCATCTTGCGCCTTGCCTACCTACACAGTAAAAAGGCACTTTTATTTATAAGCAAATTTAACGGACACAGAATCCGCAAAGTAGAGTAACCACTAAAAACCCTTGCCTGCCTACGCATACAAGGGTTTTTATTTTGTTAAGCCTAAATATCATTATTTAGCCAATAACTCATCTATTATTTTCACATACTTTTTCTCATAAGATGGCACAAAGCCTAACCCCACATAAGCCGCTTCTCCTTTTTGATTGAGTATAAAAACGGTTGGATAGAAACCCCTCATGTTGAAGGTCTTGATAATTTCTGTCCCTTGTCTTGAAGAGCTTGCATGGCAGCCAAGGCTTTTACACAAGGCGGGCAAGGCTGATATTTTTTAATAAAAAGTTAATTATTTGAAAACCAATACTTTAAAATTGATACCAAAGCCACTACAGTTTTTAACCGTTTTTTAGCGAAAGCAAATATTTCAGGTTACTGTGGGCTGTTTTTGCAAAATAATAGGTATTTTTGTGGAAAAGATCGAAAAAGCCCTCCATGCCTCCTAAAATTTCCATCTTAATCGCTGTCCGCAATGAGGAAAAGGTGATATTACGTTGTTTGCGCACGCTGGAGCAACTTACCTACCCTACCGCCAGCCTACAAATTTTGATAGGCAATGATGCGTCTACAGACAATACATATCAAGTAGTGTCCGATTTTATAGCAGGCAAGCCTTCCTTTGAACTGCATCATATTACGGAAACGGTAGGCAAGCAGGTAGGCAAGGGCAATGTATTGGCGCAACTTGCACAACGGGCTACAGGCGATTTTTTGTTTATTACTGATGCAGACGTGGCAGTTTCAAAGGACTGGATAGAAGCCACTCTTGCCTACTTCGACAAGCCTGAAGTGGGCGTAGTCAGCAATTTTACTTGGATAGAAAGCCACAATATATTTGAAGCGTGCCAATCATTAGAATGGACACAAGCCCTTTTCACATTCTCTACCTTAGCTACTTATAAAATACCGCTTACCGCGCAAGGCAATAATATGGCTATGCGCCAAGAGGCTTATCGAGCTACAGGAGGTTACGAAGCATTGCAGTTTTCGGTAACAGAAGACTTCGCGCTGTTTTGGGAGATATTAGCAAAAGGCTACGACTTTCGAAATACGATGCATCAAAAAGGAATGGTTACGACCTTGCCTGCCCAAACATGGCATGAGGTCTTTAAGCAACGAAGGCGATGGATGGTAGGTGCATTTGGATTGGGCTTAGGTTGGCAAATGATTTTGTGGACAAGGATTTTTGCATTTCCTATTTTATTTGCCTTGTTTTTTTTCGTACCGATGGTGTCAGTAGGTATGGCAGGTTTTATGTGTGTCAATAGTTATTTTACGCTCTTTTTTGCGCTGAAACGGGTAGGCAAGTTGCGTTACTTATCCTATTTTCCTTTTTTTATCTTTTATCAAGAAATCATGTTATTAGGTTCAGCGTTTTATTATGCCCGACACAAGCGCGTGAAGTGGAAAGGTAGAGAGTTTTAGACCTGAATACCCACTACCAATACATCATCTGTTTGAGGTTGTTCTTTGCGCCATTCGTGTAGCGTTTTATCTAATATAACTTCCTGCTCCTCAAAAGGTTTTTGATAATTTGTGGTCAATAATTCTTTAAAACGCCTTATAGTGAACTTGCCCTCTTCTCCAAATTGGTCAGCATACCCATCAGTGAAAGTATAGATAATATCACCTTTTTGCACTTCAATTTCCTTTTCTTGAAAAAATTTATCTTTGTATTGGGTGCTTCCAATAGGATATTTATCGCCTTTATAAATAGTAAGTTCATTTTTCCCTTGTTCAAATATCCATATCGATCTTTTCGCGCCCGCCCAAACCCAAGGTTGGTTTTGTAAGTCTATGCGCAAAAGTGATATATCCATACCATCTTCTACCAATTTTTCTTTCTTTTGTTGTAAATTTTTGAGCAATCTTTTGTCTAATTCCGTTAAGATTTCTGCCGGAGAATAAATATTATCTTTATTGATAATTTGGTCTAATAAAACCTCGCCTACTACTGTCATAAACGCACCTGGCACGCCATGTCCTGTGCAATCGGCTACAGCCAAAAAGAGAAAATCTCCCGTATGCGTAAACCAATAAAAATCTCCACTTACAATATCTTTGGGTTGATAATATAACAAAAAATCTTGCAAATGTTCGCTGATTATTTCGCGGGCAGGCAAGAGTGCTTGCTGAATTCTTTTAGCATAATTGATAGAGGAAAGAATATTGTCGCGTTGATGTGCTACAGTCTCCAAAGAAGTGTTCAGGGCTTCATTCGTTTGGCTTAATTCAGCTGTACGTTGCACCACCTTATGCTCTAAAATTGCATTTTGGTCTTTAATAAGTTGTTCTTTTTCGTTTTTTATAATGTTCATTCTATCGGCTAAAGCTAACGAAAACATCCAAAACTCCAACACTGAACCCACTATGATGGCATTGCGTGTAAAAGGATTAAAGGGCAACACACCGTTAATAACCAGCACAAAACAGATAGTCGCTATGACCATGAATGTCCAACCCAAAGCATAAAATCTTGCTTTTTTATCACGTTTGAATAGCAAATAATAAGATGGGATAAGGCACGAAATTAAAAATAAGGTAGCCACAATTTGGCTAAGACTACGCACATCAATGAAAGTAATATCAAAAAAGCGACATAAAGGAAAAATAAAAGAAAGGATGACAATTTGCAGTAGTATAAAATGTCTAAATCTGGGCATTTTGGTTTTTAGCTCCAAATAATCCAAGCAAAATAGCCCCATAAAAATATAAAATGGGGCAATCCAAATGGTAAAATTATCATGCCACCAGATTTTGGTCAAAAAACCAATTTCAAGATATTCAACCAATGGATAATTGTGCAAAAAAGTAAAGGAGAAAATACTACAAAATAAATACCCTAAGTAATACAGATAAGTACGGTCTTTGACTGAAATATATAGAAATAAATTGTATAAGAACATAATAATCACTATGCCCACAAATGCCGCTACCAAATAATCATTCAGCGTTTTATTTTTGTATAAAGCGCGAATAGTTCCTACTTGTATAGGCAGTTCATATACTCGTTTTGTTTGAATACGAAAGTAATAAGTTCGTGTTGCTGTTTGTCCTGCCTTGTTGAGAGGCAACCAAAAAAGATTAACCTCATATAATTTTTGTGCTGCGGGGCGAAGCGCGCCTGTTTGTATAGGATTTGTGTAATTGCCTGAGTTGTCAGGCGCATAAAAATCAATATACCAAGCCACTGTACTACCTACCTCCAACCATGCGTCTTCATGAGTATGGTTTTGCATATTTACTTTAAACCAAAAGACTGATTTTGTAGCAGGACGTGCAAAAACATCTTTGTTAAAAAGCGTAAACTTCGCGCTGTTTTCAGGCTTTTGGATATTTTGGATAGTCATTTCTCCTGTTTTATCCTCGCAAAAATACAACTGTTTGCCGACCAATTGCAAATGATGTATATTTTGCATATCAACTACTACCTCTTTAGATTGTGCCAAAAGCATATCCCAAGAAGTAAGCAATAACCCAATAAAAACCAGTATTTTTTTAATCATTCCTATATAATTTTACATGATTCCTGATAGATACACGATTTGATGATCTCCTAAAAAATAAAAATGCCCATCTGTTTGTTGTTCTGCCAAATGACAATAGTACGAGTTTTCGCAGGCAAGGGCGTTTTTTGCGTGGTATGCGGTAGCCTCTTCAATCGTAGCAAACTTGCCTCCCACCATTTTAGCATCGCTTATGCCTGTAACGTCTTCACGGTAATAGACCATACAATAGCATTTGGCAGCTTCCATTTTTATGAAGTATCTTTATTTTTGAACGCAATATAATACTTGAAAGTTGTTTTTCCAA
>JAYTNK010000757.1:0-6894 GCA_043748375.1 Cytophagales bacterium | reverse complement strand
GTTTGGTCTATTTTAGCTGTAGATTTTGAAAGTACTTCAAACAATACGATGGGGTTTTGAACTTCATGTTTTATATTTCGTTTCTCCTGCTCCTTGCCTACTACAGCTATATCGGGCAGGCGTGTTTTCTCAGCATCTTCAATCATTACTGCTGTTTGTTGCGAATACACTCGAAAAGATTTGCCTTTGAGTTTCATGCCTAACAAAACATGAAGGTTTGAAACAATAATGTCATGTTTTTGGGTTGCCATGTAAAAGGAGGGTATTTGAGTAGCATCAAAGGCATCAGAGAGTACATAATTTACAAGCGAGCTTTCTACGGCTTCGCCACTATGCAAGGCTATAATTTGCCCATGCACAAACTCAAAACCACCCGCTACGCGCTCCGTAAACAGATAGTAGTCATCTACTGTATTTTTATGAACGATTATCATATTTTATTTTTATTTTAATATTCTTAAACTTGCACACCAAGCAATAATATATCATCTCGTTGTTCAGTACCCATCATGTGATTTGTTAATAAATTCTGCAAACCTATATGTTGTGCCAGCATGGTGGCACTATAATTTTCTAACAATACTTTAAATATAGGCTCATCTTGTAATCTCTTTCGCTCTTTATTGTTTTGGTCGGTCAATCCATCAGAACTTAGATAAAACACACTGTTGGTAGGCAAGATAAGGCATACATTCTCAAAATTAGTTTTAGGATTCTGAAAACCGCCAATAGATTTTCTACTGCCCGCTATTTTGCCTATTACTGTTGGGTTTTGTGCGTCTATATAATGTAAAGGGCGTTTTGCGCCTGCGAATGTGATTTGCATTTCGGTAGGCAAGATGTTTTCCATGACCACTATTCCTAAATCCATGCCGCTTTGATTTTCCACCTCGTCTTGTTTAAGCGCCGTACGTACCAAATTATGCAAATCATGTAATATTTGGGCAGGCGAGATAGTTCCTTGTTGCAATACAATCCTTTCCAGTAAATTGATACCTACCAAACTCATAAACGCACCAGGCACACCATGTCCTGTACAATCCGCTACAACTACAATAACTTTATTATCTACTTTTTCAATCCAATAAAAATCACCTGAAACAATATCACGCGGTTTATAAAAGACAAAATAATCTTTGAGAATAACATTCAAACGACTATCAAAAGGCAACAATGCTTTCTGAATAGCCAATGCAGTATTAATACTTTGTTTTATTTGGGTGTTTTGATAACTTAAACTTTTATTCTGTTCTTCTATAAAGTTGCCTTGCGTAGTGATTTCCTCTTGGCTTTGTATAAGTTCCTCGTTCATTACTTGTAACTCTGCTTGTTGTTGCGAAATAATAGCAAAGGCTTTTGACTTAATTCGAAAAGCACGAAGGGCAAAAAACACCATTCCCAATGCCATGATTACCCCTCCAATTAGCAAATAACGTATCCATATTTCATTGCCTCGTTCTCTTTTCCGTTGTGCTACTTGAAACTCATGTTGGATTTTTCGTTGTCCTTCGTTATATTCATACTCACGTTGCAAAGCAATTTTGTAGTTTACTTGGCTTACGAGTGTATCATTTACATTTTTATATTTTTTGAAAAAAGAGTAGGCTTTTTCATAGTCTTTTAATTGTTCATACAGTTTATAAGAGTATTCTAAGGATAGCAAATATTCTTCGGGAAAGTTTAATTTTTGCGCAATAGGGGCTGCTAATTCTAAAAAGCGTTTGGCTTCTACTATCTTGTTTGTTTCCAAATAAATAGCTCCCATAACTACCATGGAACGCGATTCGATACGTTTATTGCCTGCTTTTATGGCGATTTGCAAGGATTTTTGCGTATTTTGAAGGGCTTCTTTATATTTCAATAATTTCATTTGTGCTTCTGCCATATTGCAAAAATAAATAGCAATATCACCTCCAATATTTTTTTGTTCAAGTATGCTTATTGCTTTTATAAAGTATTGAAATGCTTTTTGGGGTTCATTTTCTTCTAAACTATTACGCCCTAAGTTATTCAAAGCGCGTGCTATTTCAGCAAAATTTTGTATTCGTTCATTGATAACAAGGCTTTTATTTAAAAACTCTTCTGCTTTTTTATAGTTTTTTTGATAATAATAAATAATACCTATGTTGTTCAAAACCCGAGCTTTTCCCTTTTCAAATTTTATCTCTTCATAAATTTCAAGACATTTGAAATAATTTTGTAATGATTCTTGATACTTCCCTTTGAGTGAAAACCAAATCCCTTCTATGTAAATTGCCCCTGCTATACCTTTTTTAAAATCCAACTGTTTTGATTTTTGAAGAGCTTTTTTAGCAATCAAAATAGAACTATCTGACTTTGAAAAACGCATTTCATAAGCGAATTCTATCTCCGCTAATATACGCGTAGTGTCGGACAAGCCTTTCTTGGCTAATACTTTCCTCAAACTATCCAAAGAGCGAGTTTGAGCTAATATAGATTGAGTACAGATTCCCAAGCTAAAAAATAGAATGGCTAGGCGAAATACCATGTGGGTTTTAGGTTATGATGTAAAATTGGAGACTTATGATTTACAGGTATTTTTATCATAAGTCCCTAATTGCTTATCATTGATAAAGCGCAATTATCTTGTCAATACTTCATCAATCAAGCCATACTCAAGAGCTTCGCTTGCTTTCATCCAGAAATCGCGGTCAGCGTCTTGTTCTATGCGTTCAAAGCTCTTGCCTGCGTGCTGGGCTATCAACTCATACAATTCACGGCGAAGCGCAAGAATTTGTTTAGCCGTAATTTCTATATCAGAAGTTTGTCCGCCAATGCCTCCTGTGGGTTGGTGAATCATGATGCGCGAGTGTTTTAACGCAGAGCGTTTGCCTTTTGTACCACCACACAACAATACTGCGCCCATAGAGGCTGCCAAGCCTGTGCAGATAGTAACGATGTCAGGACGAATATACTGCATGGTATCATAAATACCCATACCTGCATAGACTGAACCGCCAGGGCAGTTCACATAAAGTAGAATATCCTTGCGTGAGTCAGCTGATTCAAGGAAAAGCAGTTGCGCAATGATTACATTCGCAAATTCATCGTTGATGGGCAGACCCATGAAGATTATCCTGTCCATCATCAAGCGGGAAAACACATCAACTTCTGCAAAACGCATTTGGCGTTCTTCAATGACAGAGCGCGTCATGTTTTCTACTTGATGCACATAGCGGTCTATGTTTGAGCCTGAAATACCTTGGTGATTTACAGCAAAGTTACGAAACTCTTTGGTATTCAAGAGTTTAGAGTCTTCGAGGGGAGGTGTGTCTTGGATTTGGTACTTGTTGAAACGCTGTAGGTTCATTATATATCGTTTGTTTATGAAATTGCGGAATAGTATTTGGCTGTTTTTCTACAATAATCGTGAAAAAAATGTAAATTTCCAAAAATCCAAAAAAAAATGCCATAATGTCAAAGTTACATGGCATTTTGGCAGTTATTTACAAGCAGGCGTTCTCAGATTTGGTTTAGAATTTGGAAGTATTTTATTCGCAAACATCCATTTATTGCGGGTAAGCGGTTTTTACAAAGTTCTTTTTGTCCAAGAATATTCTAATTTGGCGAGTTGGTTTGCCTTTTAGGTTTAGCCCTGTGGGTTTGTCCATGGTGGTTGTAACGCTTTTATCTCCTGCTGGCTCTTTTTGAATTTCATTTTTCTTGGCTTGTTTGAGTGCTTCAGTGATGAGCTGTTTAATGTCTTGGCGTGTGCTGTAGGTTTTGGCAAACCTACTTACATTGTCATAAGTGCTATTATAGTTGTGGCGTAGCCAAATATGTTCAATCGCCTCTATTTTGCCATTATGGACTCTGTAGAAACGTGAACCCCATTGCGGCACGATATAATCCTTGTTATCATCTTCCTTATTATCAACTTGTTCTTGCCTGCCCTTATCGCGATGATCATCGTTGGGTTTGTCTTGTGGAGCTTGCCTGCAACATACAAGGAGTAGGCAAGACAAAATAAGGCAACTATATAAATTTTTCATGTGGAGTATGTTTTCGACAAAATTAAGGACTTTTCTGCATTTTACCAAAACCCGCAATTTTTTCGTTATCTTTGTACATTCAAAACCAAATCAACCTTTTATCCCTCTATGAAACTACTGTTTGTTTGCCTCGCTCTTCTTTTTGTAAGCCACCATACTTCTTTTGGGCAATATGTACCCAAAGAAAAGCGCAAGACACCTACTGAAACCTCGCCTGCCGATACCACTAAACCTAAAGCGATGGATAAAAAAACAAAACAGGAAACCGATGATGAGCCTAAGTTTGTTGCTTATATCATGGCTTTTCCTAATCTTCTGCAAGTTAATAACCGCATAACTATAAATGGCGGCAGCGCTTCACTAAATGTTGGTTATCGTTTTCATGAAAAATTTAATGCAGGAGTAGCAACTACTTATAGCTATGAGAACTACAACAACGTTACGGTAGGCAATTCTGGTACACTAAACGCCTCCATTCGTAGCACAGGAGTAGGTGTTTTTGGTCAATTCCATTTCAACCAAAATTATTTTGCATGGGCTGAATATAACTCTCTTTATTTTAAAGCAAATGACCGCAATCCGAACACTCCCCAACCTATCATAAGGAGGTGGTATTCGCAACCGTTGTTTGGCATAGGCGCAAAATACGAATTTGGAAGCGGTAATCAAGGTATTGCCAGTATGATGTTATTCAATCCAAAATATGGCGATCCGCTTACACCTTACCGCTCTTTATTTGTAACAAGAATTTTATATTATTTTTACTTTTAAGTATTCATTTTTGTAGAATAGTTGATAAATAAATTTGATTTGCCAAATATGTTGATACAAGCATGCTTTGTATTTGGATAAATTCAGCTAAACTAAGTCGAAGATTATTGGTTTTGTGAGTGAAATGTACTAACTTGCACCCGATTTCGATTTATTGTCGAGTCTCAATTTTTATGAAAATAAAATCCGCTAAATTTGTAAAAAGTAGTTCGCATTTTAAAGATTGCCCAGAAGGGGAGATGCAAGAATATGCTTTTATAGGTCGCTCAAATGTAGGCAAGTCTTCGCTTATCAATAAATTAGTTGGTATCAAAACATTGGCTAAAATCTCACAACGCCCAGGCAAAACGCAACTTATCAATCATTTTATTGTGAATGATGGATGGCATTTGGTCGATTTACCTGGTTATGGATGGGCAAAAGTAAGTCAAACCCAACGCGCAAGTTTTGGTAAAATGATTCAAAACTACATACACAGCCGCAAACAACTCACTATGTTGTTTGTATTGTTAGATATGCGCCTTGAACCACAAAAAATAGACCTTGCTTTCTTGGAATATTTGGGCGAAAAGCAAATCCCTTTTGCGATATGCTTCACCAAAGCCGATAAACTATCAAACAACCAAATCAATGCAAGCCTCTCTCGTTACCATGCTACACTCTTGCATACTTGGGAAGAATTGCCTACTTACTTCGTTACTTCTGCCGAAGATGGACGCGACTGCGAGAATGTATTGGCATATATTGACCAGATAAATAAAAGTGCTGCTGCGTAACACTTTGTAAAAAGTGTTTTTATAATGATAAAGCGAAACAAAAATATCATTTATGAGGTATTTTGCTTCGCTTTTTGTACTTAATTCTAAATTTATCAAGCCCTATAAACACCCATGAAAGCACTCGTATTACAAGAGAATCAACACGAAAAATTAGCCCTATTAGAAGTACCAAAACCCGTCCCACAAATAAACTCCGTATTAGTAAAAGTGCATTGTGCCGCTCTAAATCACCGCGATCAATGGAGCAGAGTAGGTATGTATCCCAACCTTAGATATCCGTCTATTATGGGTTCTGATGCTTGTGGCACGGTGGAAGCAGTTGGTAGCGAAGTCGATAAACATTGGGTAGGCAAGCGCGTTATCCTAAACCCAAACGTAGGATGGGGTTCAAACCTTGCCTACCCCGACTATAATTACACCATTCTTGGTATGCCTACTGATGGTACGCTTGCCGAGTATGTTTGTGTGCCTACACACCGCTTAGTGGACGCACCAACACATTTATCTGACATCGAATGTGCCGCTATCCCGCTTGCAGGATTAACCGCTTATCGTGCTGTGCGCACCAAAGCAGAAGTTAAAACAGGCGATAATGTTATCGTAACAGGCATTGGTGGCGGAGTAGCGCAATTTGCCATGTTGTTTGCGAAAGCATTGGGGGCAAAGGTATTTATTACATCAGGAGATGATGAAAAAATAGAAAAAGCGAAAACCGCAGGCGCAAGCTTTGGCGTGAATTACAAGACTCAAGGCTGGGAAAAAATGCTCAACAAACAAGCACCGCTTGGATTTCAGGCAATTATTGACGGTAGTGGGGGAGAGGCATTCGGTTCTTTAGCTAAAATGCTGGGGCTTGGTGGCAACATGGTGGTGTATGGTGCAACAGCAGGAACACCCTCACCTTTGCATTTGCCTCGCTTATTTTTCGCACAAGCCAACATCAAAGGTAGCACAATGGGCAATGATTTGGAATTTGTGGAGATGGTTCAATTCATAAATGACCACCAAATCAAGCCAATAGTTAGCTCTGTGCGCCCTTTCGAGGAAGTGATTGATGCCTTTGATGAAATGGCAGCGGGCAAACAATTTGGAAAATTAGTGGTACAATGGTAAAATAAAATTGCGAACATTAAAAAATACCCCCAATGAGTAAGGAGAAAATTGTAGCCGCCTACGAGAAAATGGCTGAAAAATATAATGAGCTAATTGATAATAAACCTCATAATGCTTACTATGATAGACCTAATACTCTTGAGTTATTTCCTGATGTACAAGGAAAATCTATTCTTGATGCTGCTTGCGGTCCAGGAAAATACGCCGAGATTTTATTG
>JAYTNK010000756.1:0-10985 GCA_043748375.1 Cytophagales bacterium | reverse complement strand
TAAAGGAACAAACGGATGCTTACAGCATGGCTAATTCTCGGCATATACTTCCGCCATAACTTTCAAAGAACCGTAAATATTTATAGGACTTTCGCTTGTTTTCTCTCCAAATGCCCATCTTGTAGATTTTTTGCCCAAATCTCCCTCCATGAAACGGGAGAAAAGCGAAAGTCCTATATTTCTTAATTCTTACTTATTTGGGTTTAATACTTTGCCCATAAATAAAATCGCGCCTGTCTTGTTGTCTTTTATCAAAAATAGGAAAGGGCGGTTGGCAAAAAACATTTTGGGCATAGGCTGTTCGTGATGCGCGCTTTCTGTTGCTTGCATAATGATAGCCGTAACAGCCGCCGCCTCTGTGCCTTCTTCATTCACTTCTACAAAAGATTTGTGCAATACCAACCCAATGTGCAAAGGCACTTTTTCGATAATTTTATCAAATTCAGCTTGTCCACGTTCAAAGGCTCTTTTGATGCCCATATCTTGCAAATATCCATTTAAACTAAAATCGCTCTCTATTTTGAACTTAGGCAAAAGCACCCGCACATCTTGTTGTTGCATAGCACTTGCCCATTTTTCGTAATTTTCGTAGGTAAATTCTTTTTCCGCATTTTCTAAATTGCTTTTTGAAGTAGGCAAGATGACTACCATCGAGGCACTGTTATCAGTATAAGGCAACTCCAGCATTTGCAACTGTAGGTTTTCGAAATACTTGAAAAAGCCTTGTGTTTGCATACAATCGGCATTTATCCAATTTTCGCGTGGTGCGGAAGCCTTTTCAGTCTTGCCTGCCCCCAATGCGAAAGGATAACTGCGCGTTTGTTGTTTGTCAAAAGACTTTGCCCAACTCGATTTGAAATAAATGGCGTTGGTCAGTATAAGGCGTGTTAGGTCGTCTATGTGTTCGGGTTTGATGATTTCTTTGATTTTGTCATGCGTTTTTTCGCTTGTCCATTTGTTGATGACGGCAGAGGCTTCTACAGGTGCATCAAAATTGACAGGTTCTAATTTGGCGCGGTAATTTTTCTGCATAATATCTTGATAATCAGGTAAGAATTTAAAACCTTTTTTTATCCAGAGCGCGTTAGCAACCTCAAGGGCAAGCCCTTTAGGCAAGCTTTTTTGCAAATTTTCTTGGAACGCCGCTTGTTTGGCGTGGAAATCGGGCGTATTTTGGAAATACAATGTTCGGCTCATTTCAGCTAAAGTTTCGCCTTCTGCCCCTGCATAAACCATAGCAAAAGCGGCAGAAACGCTGAACGCAGAGGCAAAAGCATTCTTTTTTTCTTTTGCTAAAACCGTCTTGTAAAAATCAAAACTAAATTTATTGACGCTTGTAGCGACATCTTGAGTTTGTGCAGGGCAGGAAAGCACAAAGAAATAGGCGAGTAGCAAAGGTAAATGTTTCATACACTATATACTCGCCTTGTGTATTTTTGTTACAAGGTCTGAACCAATTTCAATACTTCCTCTGCTGTTTGTTGTGTAGTGTTGGGTTTGGCAAAAGATTGCATATTTTGGCTCAAGGTGCTTTGTAAATCCACATCATTTGCCAACCGCAAAATGGTAGGCAAGGCGTTTTGTTTTGTGGTAAAATGGCTGTAATTTTGCAGCGGTTTTAGTGCGGTAGTTGTTTTGCTTGCGCAAAACGCAAGGTGCAACCTTGCCCTATAGTCAGTTCCAAGTTATGCTTCGCTAAACTTGAAACAGTTAGCCATTTTTTAGCAAAACAAACTTGGAACAGTGGGGGTTAACTGAAAACAATAATAAATTATACTTATTTCAAAACATGTTGAAAAAAACAGCGTATTACAATGAAATGTTAGCATTAGTTGATAAAGCTATCGATGAATTAAAAAAAATAGAGTTTGACACCTATACAGTAAGTATTTGGACTGACTTTAATGCTTGTCTAAGTGCGTTTTCAATAGATAGTGAGGGTAACTCAATAAACAGAGTAGCTATCCTTAACAAATTCTATGAAGAATTTAATAAGCCTCGTTATTTAGGCAGAAATTATAGCCCTGCGGATTTTGAACTGCGCAATTTTATTTTAATTACTAATCAATCTTTTGAAGAGAATTGGGAAGAGAATTCAAAAGGGAAATGTTGGGAAGAAGTTGAGCCAATACTCAAAGAAATTGGTGAATATGCTTTTGATAAAATAAAGCAACTTCCTATTCATAAAGATTTTGAGTTGGGGGTCAATGGAAGAAGCGATTGGTATGAGTTTAGTTGGAAGCTGTAGTCCCCCACTGTTCCGAGTTTGTTTTGCTAAAAATAGCTAACTGTTTCAAGGTGGGGCAAAGATATGAATTTAGCGAAGCGAACTTGAAACAGTTTCGTTTTATTTTTTAGCAAAACAAACTTGGAACAGTGGGGTTTTTAGCGCAGTAGTTGTTTTGCTTGCGCAAAACGCAAGGTGCAACCTTGCCCTATAGTCAGTTCCAAGTTATGCTTCGCTAAACTTGAAATAGTTAGCCATTTTTAGCAAAACAAACTTGGAACAGTGGGGGCTGGAAGCCCGCCGCTACAGACTTCCACAAAAATTGTCAGACAAGCAATATTTTTTAACTAAAAAATATAATAAACACAAATAAATTTTTAAACTATTATTTTGTTATTATTACAAATTAGAAAAACATATTATTATGCGAAAAAACATTTTTTTATTTCTGATTTATTTTTTATTGCTATTTATTGGCTGTAAAGAAAAACCTTATGTGAAGGAATTACATAAAACAGGAAATACAAAAAAGGAAATACCACTAATAGATACAATAAATAGGTATATTGTACACTCCTCCTCTTTAAAGGATATATCTTCCCCCAATGTATTTGTATCGAATGAAGATATTCCCAAAGAATATTTCAAAAGGTATCTGGAAAATTTATCTTTTGAAAAGTGTGAGTTTTCAATAAAGTGCTTTGTAGAACTGAAAGACTATTTTTTTACGCAAAAATAGAAACTTTAGTTAAAGTGGCTTGGATAACGGGCAAAGAAAAAAACAGTAAGTTTCCAAAGGTAGATATTAGTGTATCAAATAACAAATTATTCAGTGTAATCTTAGATTATTCTTATACTCAAAATATGTTATACATTAATAATAAAAAAACAATGGTGGGGGTGCATATTTTTCCAGTACGAATAAAATATAAACTAAAGTGGTGGGAAAGCAATATTTCAAATGAGTGTTCAGAAGAAATAATATTGTTTAAATATTAAATCCCCCCAGTTCGTTAAAGTTTACCTAAACTTGCTCAGATTATATTGGTTTACTTATAATTATTAAATTGGTATAATTTGAGCAATTTCTTCTGATTATTAGCAGATACAGATTATGAAAAAAAGTGTTTTTATTTTTAAATTAGTGAATATGCTTCATGTCTTTGTGTTTTTTCTATGCAATATGGCAATCATGTTAATGCCTTTTTGTTTTTCGTCATGTACTGACTTAAAAAGGAGAAATTTTGATAATATAGAAAAAAAATTTATAAAGATCAATACACCTAACGATACGAGTGATATTCACATATTTGAAAAAATAAATAAAAATTATTTTTTCAGGAAAGACGTTAAAAAACAAGGGTGGGGAAAAATAACTGGCTTTTTCCGAAGGTATTTAATACAAGATAATGACGGTGCTTTTTCCCTCAGAATATTATTCGAAGTGCATTCCAATGATACAGATGATGTAGAAACATACGAAATACGTTATGCTTGGACAATACCGAGCGAAAAAGAACGAAATTTGCAAGGTTGCACTGTTATATTAGTAACAGAGAATAATGGAAAGAAAAAGATTCCTGTATCATATTTTAGTAGTAGTATAACGAATATTGTGTTAAAAAGAAAAGTAGGATCAAAGTTCTACTATAATATTGGATTGATACATTCTCATAATAAAACAAAAATTAAAGAAGATATTGATATTGTAATACATTCAGTTTTTTGAAGCACCCCCCCACTGGCGCAAGCGTATCTTAGGCTAAAAAAAGTTAATACTGGCGCAAGGCTCTAAACCTGAAATAGTGGTTTAGTTATTTAGAAAAACAAACTTGGAACAGTGGGGAAATAACAGGTATGTTTATAACCTTTCCTAATATTGTAAGTTATGATTTTTTATTAAAAAAATATGGACAAACAACTATTAAAACTAAATGAATGTTTTAATTTATTTAGATTAGGTAAAATAGATTTGGGTATTCAAAACCTCTCTGAAATTGAGGGGAATGAACATTTTAAAAATTTAGTATTAGCCGAACTGAGTTATTTTAAACACGATTTTACCAATGCAATGAGTTATGACGAGATTGCTCTACCTTTTGATAATGAATGGTATTCAAGTAATATCTTGACAGAGCATTTTCATGCGTATAGCAATACTGCTATCTATTTGAAAGAAATTGATAGAGCCAAGCACTTTTATAAATCTTTTTTGCAGATTAAAGAAAAAATAGGCTTACCATCTCACCGAATCAATTTTTATAAGTTTCAAGTAGAGCAACACCTTTTAAAATTAGAAGGTCAAGAAAACCTTAACATAGATGGAAAAAAACTATCAATTATTCAAGGAAATTTTGATGAATCTTTTTTAAAAAAGAGAATCCATGAATTTTGCCCAAATGGTGATTATGACAATACAGAAGGTGCGAATTATATACTTCATTTTATGTTTGAAAAATGCGATACTTTAAAAACATTAGAATACTATAAAAAATATGCCCAGAAACTGTATACAGAAGTTCATCATATCACGGCATCAAGACTGTATTACAAAATGAATGACTTGAGGTGTTCGCAGGAAGCTATTATGGATTATGTTAAGGTTTGGAAACCTATAGAATGGTTACAAATAATGCCAATGAAAATATGGCAATTTAAAGAATTACGAACCGTGCTCACACCCGAAGTATGTTTCGAAATGCTTCAACACCCAGTTGATTTAAGTCTTCCATAGCTCCCCACTGTTCCAAGTTTGTTTTTCTAAAAAATAAAACCAAACTGTTTCAAGGTATCCCACTGGCGCAAGCGTCCCGCTTGTGCCTAACTAACTACAAGCCTGTGGCTCGTATCTTGTCTGTTGCGATAGCAACAGTGCTGAATTGGTAGGCAAGCTATTTTGTTTGGTGCTAAAAAAGAGGTAGTTTTATAGCGGTTTTAGCATAGTGGTTTTGCTTACGCGATTCAGCTATGTGGGCACAAGGCAAGAGCCTTGCGCCAGTGGGTAACTAAAAAGTATCAAGTTGTTTTTCGCTCATTCCTTAATATACACATCGGAAAGTGGTTTTGGGAGATTTAGACAACCCCAAATGGGGTTGAACTATGGATAGCCCCACTTGAAACGTGGGGTAAGCGAAAAGTCATATCCCAAAACCAATTTCGTATGTGTATAATGAATACTGACGAATCTTTGAAGGATTGAGCGTAGTTTTTTATTTTTTCAAATCCTCTTTCATTTTGTCTATGATTTTTTCCATCTTCTTCATATAGGTATTTTTTTTATCAGGAAAATAGTCCCAAAAACTTTCTAAAAAAGCCAAATCTTTTTGAGTAGGTGTTGCCTCCAAATACTGCATGAAAGATGGCATGAGCGTGAAGGTAAAATCGCTTGTCAAGCGGTCGTCTGAACTAAAGAATGAGCCATTCCCCACTTGTAATGTTAGTTTATCCCCTTCTAAGTTCATTGCACCTTCTATTTTTTTTGCGTGTTGTTTTATAGCGTCCATTTGCTCAAAGTCTAAGTCTTCAACAAGACGAACTTTAATGATAATATCGGCTTTAGGTTTACCACCTTTTCCCACTTCAGCAGTGTTTTGAATGAAGGCAAGGCAACCTGTGAGGCGATATATTTTTTCATCTAATACTTCGCTGAAAACTTGCTTGATAGAGTCTTCTAAATTCTTTTTCACTTTGTAAAGATGTGGGTATGTAACAAAATCTGGATTTATGCCAAACCATTCATATATGATGGGATATAAAAGGGGCTTGGCTTCAACCGCTTTGTATTTTGTAAAAACTTCCATATAATTGTTTATCCATTCTCTTTGTTGGTGCTGTGAAAGCGAATCTTTCTGGGCAACAAAATGTTTGAAATCTTCTAACAAAAATGCTAAAACATCTTCTTTGGGAAAAGCGCCTATGCCTGAATAAGTTGAAATATTAAAATAGCATATCCTACAATTCTTCCTGTTCATTGTACGAATATATTGCATTGCACTTGGTAAACATTCTGCCAATTTATGCGTTGTGATGAATTCTATAATATTGTGTGCTTCATCTTCAGGAATATTTTTATCCTCCAATTTTTGGGCTATGTGAGGAATATAACCTCTCGAACCCAATTTGCGCAAGGCATTCACTATCAACAAGAAACCTTCTGGTGATTTATCTTCCAAAAGTGCTATCAATTCAGGTATAGCAGGTGTATGCTCCCATTTAACTAAAACATCTATAATTGCCGCTCTTCCTCCAGTAAACGTATTTCGCACAGGATCCATGATATTGGTTGCGCTGTAGGTAAGCCCATGAGTTATTTTCAATTTTTGTACAAAAATAGGAGCAATTATCTCTTTTGGGTGTTTAGCAAGTTGTCTTACTACTTCGCCTTGCAATAAAGGGTTTTCATTATCAAGGAACTTTATCAAGAGCGTTCTTGCCTGCCCAGAAGTAGCGATATTACCCAAGGTTTTGCTAAGTGCAAAAATAATTATATTGTTTTCCACTTTTGCATATTCTGCAAAAATATCTACATACTTATCATAACCCAACAAGTCCAACATAAAAAAGTATTGTTGTATAACTTCTTTCTCTGAAACGGGCTGTAGTCTTTTGAGCAAAGCTTCACAAAAACTATTGCGTTTAGTTTTGTCAAAATAGGCTCGTAAAAAAGCCTCAAATTCAGCCAAATCATTATAAGGTTGCGCTCTATCGTAGGTAGTTCCAAGCAAATCATATTGGACTTTTTTTGCTTTTTTATCTATACGCAAATCGCCAGAAGTGGGTGTGGAAATATCATATCCTTTATTTTGTTTGTACGCACTCAAGTATCTTTCTTTGTCTGAACCATAGTTATGGTCAGCAAATTGCTCCTTATTTGCAAGCCTTTCTTGTTCAAACTTGTCATGCCTCAAAAATACAATGAATCTATCCCCATTTTTTACAGGGTCGACAGGCCCATAAATATTGCTAAAACCTGTTATACAAATTTCTGCTCCTTTTTTGAGGCTTCCTTTGTAAATGGTAATAATGCGGGCATGAGCGGCGAAATCGCCATCATTGGTATATTCAACTAAAGCCACAACATCAGACTCATCAAGCATTTCTTTCCACTCAGGATCGCGCCAAGAATCAGCAAACACAACATTGAAACTTAAAAATGTGTAAATTAGAAATATGTAACGCATACAATGTTTGTTCATACTCATTAAGTTAAGCAAAAAGCATATCTTTATAGACATTTTTCACTTTCAAAACAACTAAAAAACAATGACAACTGCAAAGATTTGCGCATTTTTTTTGTAAAATAGGCAAAAATCGCACTGACTACAGAGCAAATCAGAGCGATTTTACCAGCCAATCAAAATTGAAGTTTTTAAAGATTGGAGTTTTGATGCTGACACTTTTAAAAAAAGCCTACAGACTGAACTAAATCAGCTCTTTACTAAATGGCTTGCCTGCCCCACAGCGCAAGGCTCTTGCCTTGTGCCTAAGTAACTGTAAGCCTGTGGCTTGCCTGTTGCGATAGCAACAGAACAAACCGTACTAAAACCAACACAGAAGGCAAAAAACGTGCTTTTTGTATTGGGCTTTGGTGTGGTGCAAAAAAGGTTGTAATTTTGCAGCGGTTTTAGTGCGGTAGTTGTTTTGCTTGCGCAAAACGCAAGGTGCAACCTTGCCCTATAGTCAGTTCCAAGTTACTTGGAACAGTGGGGCTATAGCTACACTTTTCCACCCTATTTTTCGCTCACCAGCAACCGAACAAGGCTGTCTGTTGTTGTCGAAAAGTACAGTAGCGAAATGTGTTTGAAAATAAAAAGGTTTCTGCACTTTTCTAACATCAACAACGGCAAAACAATAAAACTACGTTAGATCAATTAATTAACAAAATTTTATTTTTGATAATTTTTTATTTAAAATAAAATTTTGTTTTTGTACTTTCATTTTTATGAATACGAAAAACATTTTTTACTTATTCTTGTATATTTTTATTATAGCATCTTGCCAAACATCTAACGAAAACAAGTTCGATAGTAATAACTTTTTGTTTAATATAGTCAAGAAAACCAAGAAAAATATGGTCATAAGATCAACATACACAATATTAGATTCCTCAAAAAAGAGCTTTAGGATAAGAATATATAATAAGAAAATAAATGCTGATAAATATATTTTGGATATTGATGTATACTTATCTAAATGGAAAACGCCAAAAAATGATCTTTGGCACATAACAGATATCAACTATAAAGAAACTGTTTTTGATAGCGGAGATGTTAAACTGGATGTATATCTAAACCAAGACGCAACCTATTTGAGTAGCACTGGTAAGCATTCTGTTTTTTCTACACAATTCAATTTGAAAAATCAGCAAAACTATGCCATACGTTTAGCCTTCTTTATATATCTGACCAACAAAAACGATTGTACATTTGATTTGTTTTTGTCGTCTCCTGAACCCTACAAAATACTCTCTGAGGATATAAAAAAAATGTTTAATAATAATTTTTATGATATAGAAATATTATCTGACGACCTTTCTATAGTTTACTTTCCATCCCGTTGATATCCCACTGTTCGTTGAAGTGTTGCTATACAACTAAAACGATATATTCATTGAAGTCCATAGACTTCAACTTGATGGTATGCGAGCCTGTGACTTGCTTGTTGCGATAGCAAAACAATGCCAAGCTAAAACCGACACAGAAGACAATAAAACGTGCTTTTTGTGTTGGGTTTTGGTGTGGTAGTTGTTTTGCTTGCGCCATGGAAAGTTTCAAGTTTAGCGAAGCGAACTTGGAACAGTTTTATTTTTAGCAAAACAAACTTGGAACAGTGGTGTCAATTAATTTAAAAAACAACTAATTTTTTATGAAAAAATTAAAAATATATAAAATATTGATATTAGTTTTAATTGTTTCTTCGTGTAGTACAAGTGTATCTAATCATCAAAAATGCATGTTAAAGGTAGAAAGAAAAAATTTTGATTTTCTCGAACAAACAAAGAATGGTATAAAAAATCGAGAATATGGGATTTTATATACGCACAGCAACAACTTATCTGGGCAAAGCAAAGAGGCTCAAGAGAGAGCGTTGAGTAAAAATTTCAAGACTATTAATATTAAAATATTCAATATAAATACAAAAGAAAAAGTGTATAGTATTGTTTTGAAGGCATATTTTGATAAAATTTTGGATGGTGATAGCGAATTTTATTTTGTATCACATATAAATTATGAATATGAATATTGTGAAAATATTAAAAAGTGTTACTCAAATCTTGTCTATGGAGGGCTTCGATACGACAGATTTTCTTTATTTGCTATAAGTTTAGATTTTTTCACTTACAAGACAACCTGGTCGTCTGTAATAGAGTTGCGCACCTTCAACACCAAGGATAACTTTGAATTTTCTTTCACTGTTTCTAAAAAATTTATCAAAGACAAAAAACATATTAAAGATTTATTTGATGTTGGAGAAGATTATGAAGTAGAAATAGAGAGTGACGCAAAAGTACTGTTTAGCTAGTCCCCCTACTGGCGCAAGGCTCTTGCCTTGTGCCTAAATAACTGTAAGCCTGTGGCTTGCCTGTTGCGATAGCAACAGAACTACCATACTAAAACCAATACAGAAGGCAAGAAATATGCTTTTTGTGTTGGGTTTTGGTTATGATGTAAAAAAGAGGTGATTTTGTAGCGGTTTTAGTGCGGTAGTTGTTTTGCTTGCGCAAAACGCAAGGTGCAACCTTGCCCTATAGTCAGTTCCAAGTTACGCTTCGCTAAACTTGAAACAGTTAGCCATTTTTTAGCAAAACAAACTTGGAACAGTGGGGCAACCTTGCCCTATAGTCAGTTCCAAGTTACGCTTCGCTAAACTTGAAACAGTTAGCCATTTTTTAGCAAAACAAACTTGGAACAGTGGGGGTTATGTCAAATACTACCCTGATGATTTTAAAGTAGATAGAAAAGCTAGAATACGCAATGGAATAACTCCTAAATAATTGAAAAATTAATCCTTCTAAACCCAATATACCTATATGCTTTTTACAGGTTGTGATTATGTTATTTATTCGGATACTCCTCTTGGCAAAATAAGAGGTGCATTTGAAAATGAGTTAAAAAAAAAATGGCATAGTTTTATAGTCGAAATAGATGAAAACGAAGATAAAACTTGTTTAGAATTATTTTTTAGCCAAGACGCTTTAATGCTTAAGCATCATGATGAGCATGGATACAACAGTAATGAAAATGGCGAAGCATGCTTTATGCTTATAGCTGATAGGATAGTTAGATTAAATCTAAGTATTAATGTCCCATCTCAAATTAGTGTTCGTAATCCTTCATACATAGTACAAGAATACGAGTCTAAAATTATTTCTAATAATACATGGGAATATACACTTGTATTACCAGACCTCATTACAGAACATTTATTCTCAAAACATATTTATGATATGTTAATAAATATTTTGAATTCTGATGAATAAGAATGTTACCATTTGGTCGTACCCAAGCATTTCCGCCTACGCCTCTGAGCCACACAACTCCTGTAGCTTTGTCGTAATAAATATCTGGATTGTTAATTCCTTTGAGTAGCTTTTTATATTCCCCCGTTGATTTAAGTGTTCGTTTATGTGCGTTCAGGTACTGTGATAACTTCCAAATAATCTTAGGACTTACGCAAAAAATGCAGTTTAACGAAAAATATGGTTAAAATGGCTTAAAATGGCTTATGCTTTAGGCGCATTGTTAGGGTTTGGCATTTG
>JAYTNK010000755.1:0-3019 GCA_043748375.1 Cytophagales bacterium | reverse complement strand
GAAGGTGTTGCTTGTGCTTTACCGAACCTCTTTAGAGGTTCAAATTTGAATAGCCCCCAATGAAATTGGGGGAACTTTTATTTTGATGCGTTTAATCTGCACGTATTGCTTGATTTTTGGCAAAAAAACAAAAAAAATGTATAAAAAAAACACATTCTAAAAAAAATAACGTTATAAGAAATAACTCCTGACTTTTGAAAAAGCTGCTTTATGCGCCAATTACGTATCACTAAACAAATTACAAACAGAGAAAGCCAATCGCTTGACAAATACTTACAAGAAATAGGCAGAGTAGAACTCTTACATCCAGACGAAGAAGTTGATCTTGCTAAGCGCATACGTGACGGAGATATGCAAGCACTCGAAAAACTCACTAAAGCCAATCTGCGTTTTGTGGTTTCGGTAGCCAAACAATACCAAAATCAAGGACTCCCGCTCGGCGACCTTATCAATGAGGGAAATCTTGGCTTGATAAAAGCTGCTCAACGATTTGATGAAACACGCGGCTTCAAGTTTATCTCGTATGCGGTTTGGTGGATTCGCCAAGCTATTCTGCAATCACTTGCTGAGCAGTCGCGTATTGTGCGTCTGCCGCTAAATCGTGTGAGTGCCTTTAATAAAATGACTAAAACCTTCTCTCAATTAGAGCAGGAATTTGAACGCGAACCCTCGTCTGCCGAACTCGCAGAAGCTTTAGATATTGAGCAAAGAGAGGTTTTAGACACCATGCGTATCTCAAATAGGCATATTTCAGTCGACGCGCCTATGTCAAGTGGAGAAGATGGAGGCACACTTTTGGAACTTTTAGAAGATGATGGAAGACAAATTCCAGATAAATTACTAATATCCGATTCTTTAAAGTACGAAATACAAAACGCACTCTCCACACTTACCGCACGCGAAGCACAAATTATAACCTATTTTTATGGCTTGAATGGGCAAACAGCACTCTCTTTAGATGAAATAGGCGGCAAAATAGGGCTTACACGCGAACGTGTTAGGCAATTACGCGAAAAGGGTATTAGACGGCTACGCCAAAGCTCGCGTAGCGGTGGACTAAAACCTTTTTTAGGTTAGTATGCAAACTATTCCGCTTACCTTTTGGGAAAATGAAGCCTTTGAAAACGCTCAAATAAAAGTGTATTTGGCGCGTTTAGATTTAATTCATCATGATTTTGGAGGCAATAAATACTTTAAACTCAAATATAACTTGCAGGAGGCACGTAGGCAAGGAAAAGACACGTTACTTACTTTTGGTGGCGCATATTCAAACCATATTTGGGCAACTGCCGCGCTTGGGTATCATCAAAATTTCCATACTATAGGCATCATTCGCGGAGAAGAAACGTTGCCTCTCAATCCTGTGTTGGCGCAAGCGAGGGCATGGGGAATGGCACTTAGGTACGTGAATAGGACGGACTATCGAACGCTGAAAACAGGTGAAATACCTTGCCTACCCAACGAATATGTAATACCTGAAGGTGGTTCTAATGCGCTGGCTGTCAAGGGCTGCGCTGAGATTTTATCGCTTTTAAACTTGCCTACCTACCAATATGTGGCTGTGCCTTGTGGAACAGGCGCAACCTTAGCAGGATTAGTATCAACTAATACAGATAAACAACTTTTGGGAATATCAGTTCTGAAAGGAGGTGGTTTTTTGAATGAAGATGTAGAAAAACTCACTGCCAACACAACAAAAGGAGCCTATCAGATTTTAACAAACTATCATTTCGGAGGGTATGCCAAAAGTACGCATGAACTCAAGGAATTTTCTAAAACATTCGCAAAAAAATATTTTATATTAGATGAGGTTTACACGGCTAAAATGCTCTACGCTGTAGAAGATTTAGCGAAAAAGGCCTACTTTCCCACAGGAAGTACGGTTGTCGCACTTATTACACAAAGGCAGTTTCAATAATAGACTTCTTGCGAAAGTGTTTTTTAGAAGCCTCACACCCTGCCCTCTCTCCATTTTGAGAGAGGGAAAAGGTGCTTTCGCAGGAAGTCTAATTTCAAAACCGCAATTTACTCTATCAATTTATTGTACTGACTCACTTTATTTGGGTCTAAACGCAATAAAAAGTTATGCGCTTTTTTGCGCATTTCAAAGGGGGCAGGCTGAAATATCTGGATAAGTTCAGAGCCTTTGGCATCAAAAAAAATGTTGGTATAAACGGCAGACGGCTTTATTTTGTTTACGCCATCTATGATTTCTAAGACGTTTAAGATTTTTTCGCGTGCTTTTTCGGGGTCTTTCAAGAAACTGTCCATTCCCAAAAAATAATAGGTGTAAAGGGCTTCGCGAAAGGGTATCATTTGCTGGCTTTGTAAGTTTTCGGCAAGCCAATAACGATTGGTAGTACTTTCTCCTCGTGTCCAACCCGCATTACCTGAGCCTTGCGCAATATTCACAATATTAAATGCTTCTTCGGCATAAGGTGCGCCACCACCTTTCGAGAAGCTATCATAATCTATAGCTAAAATTACATTCGCATAGAACGCGAGCATAGATGCAAGGTCGTTGTTGTAAATGTTTTTGGTATAAATTAGGGGTTGCCCTTGCACATAGCCAAAAGTAAAATTACGGTCTATAAAACTTAAAATAGGTGTCTGAAGACTTGTATTATAGACAGGACGCGAGGCAGTTAGTTGCGCTTTGGCTTCAAAAGAGTTTTGAGAGGTGGTTCGAATAAGGGTTATGGTCAAATTGCATTTGATTTGCTCATCTTTTTTGAACTCGTCATTTGTCCACTTTTGGTTGTTCATGAAACTATTTATAGCGTTCTGCATCTCTACAAAAACGCTTTTTTCTGTAGCTGTATTCGTAGCGAGTTGCTGGTAATTTACGATTACTTCCATTTGTAATTCCTGTGCGCTGAGCGCGAAAGCCTGAAAGCAACCTAAAAAAAGAAGTAAGAAACGCATAGGAAAGTTGAATTGTTGAATTGTTGAATTGTTGAATTGTTGAATTGTTGAATTGTTGAATTGTTGAATTGTTGAATTGTTGAATTGTTGAATT
>JAYTNK010000754.1:0-3568 GCA_043748375.1 Cytophagales bacterium | reverse complement strand
TCAAACACTCCAAGGTACATGGCGACCAGGTACCGTTTTATTGAATAATGTAGGGCAGAATTTAGCCGCTACAGGTTTTCAATATGCTAATTTTATGTTAGTCATTGATGGTACTTCTGACGATAACGGTACTTACATCGTGTCGGGTATGCCCTTGCCTTATCCTGCTACTTTTACAGGTACCTGGACACAAGCGAATGGCGTGCTTACATTAGTAACAGGCGCGCCTACAGGCATTTCAACGCTCACCAATCTAGCCGTGAGTGGTAATTCCATCAGTTTTGTAATGGCACAAAATACCGCCAAAACAGGCTCATTAAATTTGCACTTTACCCTCAATAAATAACAAACAGGGGTTAGCAAAAAAACCGCTTTGCCTACTGTAGGCAAAGCGGTTTTTGTTATTTGGAAGTTACAACGGCACGCCTTTTTGGAATAATTCGTCTAAACCACGCCCTACTGTAAAGTCTTTTTCCCAAATCCGTAGTTGTTTGTTAGAGAGTTGGAGAACACCTTGTTTTCGGAGTATGGCAAGCAAGTATAGCTCGCGTTGCGATACTTTTCCATCAATGAGTATGCCTAATACAAATAGTTTGGCAATACCTTGTTTAACATGAGGAGGTAAGTTATTTATTTTGGTTAATAGTATATTTTGGTCTATTTTAATTTCGCCATGCCTAATGAGTGCAAATTGGGCTACAATTCTTTCCGCCAATAAATAATGATTGTGGTGAAAATTTCGCTTGGCAACAGCAATAAATTGTAATACATCTAAAAGCATTTCTTTGAATAGTGGCTCCTCTTTAAATTCATGGTGCAAACGGATTACGAGTTGCGCGATAAGGTTTGGAGCCATAATACGCGTCTTGGCTTCATTCACTATGATTCTTGTCGCATATATATTCCATGCGGCAAATATAATAATGCTGATGTAATCCACATAAATGGCATAGCCAACCATAGCCACTCGTGAGAACATTCTCTTTAACAAGAATTTGATAAGGAAATTGCTTAGGGTTGCTTTTAGAATAAATAAAGTAGAGAAAAAAAGAACGGTGTAACCTGATACACCTGCAAGTGGATTGATGCCCAACTTAAGTGAATCCTTATTGCGTTTGTCTAAACTAACCTCGAAGAGTGTTTGAATATGTACCTCATAATCACCATCTTGCGTAGTGGGGAAGCCACACACGCGGCATATTGCATGAACAATTACTAAGTTTAGCCAAGTGAGGGCAAGGATTTCCGCCATAGCCAAAAAAATCATATACAACGTATATGCCCAAGGGAACGCTATTAGCCCTATCCAAGGCATATTTACATTAACAAAAGGAAATAAATCGGGTTTTAAGTGAATAGGTAAATACAACAATATAACCCCTAACGCACCAAATAGGCCTGCAAACAAGTTAGCTCTATTTTCTATTTTGCGTATTTTTTTTAATTCATAGTGATTAAGCCTATGAAAAGAATCCACCAATTTATGTTTAGAGGCAAAGAGTTTTTGAAAATAATCGTAAGCTACTTTTTCGTGGAAAATCATTTGCTTATATTTTGTAGCAAAAATACGTAATTTTTTGCGTTTTTTGCGTAGATGAAAAAATAAATAAACATCGGCAGGGCATTTTACTACCCCACCGATTTGCTTATCTACATTTGTTACAGCCTTAAAATAGCTTATATCAACATTCTAACAGGTGCTTCTAAAAGGTCTTTCAATGTTTTCAGAAATCCTGCGCCTGAAGCACCATCTACTACGCGAAGATCGCATGAGAGCGTAACTTTCATAATATTCCCAACCTTAATTTGTCCATCTTTTACAATGGCAGCCGCTTTAATACCTCCGACAGCCAAAATGCAAGCATCTGGTGGATTTATAATAGCCGTAAACTCATCAATACCAAACATACCTAAATTAGAAACCGAGAACGTATTGCCCGCCCAGTCTGCAGGTTGCAATTTTTTAGTCTTGGCTTTTTGAGCAAGGTCTTTTGTTTCAGTCGAGATTTGAGAGAGCGACTTTTGGTCAGTAAAGCGTACTACAGGTACAAGTAATCCATCTTCTACTGCTACCGCGATGCCTATATGGACGTGGTGGTTGTAGCGAATTTTATCGCCTAACCACGAGGAATTAACCGCGGGGTGCTTGCGCAATGCCATAGCACAGGCTTTCACAACCATATCATTGAAAGATATTTTAACGGGAGAGGCTTCATTCATGCGTTCGCGTGCTTCCATAGCCGCGCTCATTTCTATCTCCATCGTGAGGTAAAAATGGGGGGCGGTATGCTTACTTTCGCCGAGTCGTTTCGCAATCACTTTACGCATTTGCGAAACAGGCACTTCTTCATAACTTTCCTGCCCAAATGATGTGTTTGCAGATATGGGGCTTGCGTTTGTTTCTGCTTTTGCTGTTTTTGCAGGAGGGGTAAAGTTCTCTATATCGCGTTTTACAATTCTTCCCTGCTCGCCTGAGCCTTGTAGGGAGGCAAGGTCAATTCCTTTGTCTTTAGCTAATTGACGAGCGAGTGGCGATATTTTAACGCGTCCATGTTCGGTGTGTGCGTTAGCTTGTGTAGTGGTGGCTTGGGAGGCAAGTGCCGTACTTTCAATTTGCGTGTGCGCTTGCATAGTAGGGGCGGGAGAGCCTCCTTGTCCTTGTGCTATCAACAGTTTATAGTCTGCGTTTGGTTCGCCTATGATACACAATAAGCCATCAACGGTTACGGCATTGCCTTTTTCAACCGCCAAATAAAGCACTGTGCCACTTTCAAAGCACTCATATTCCATAGTGGCTTTGTCGGTTTCTATTTCGGCAAGGACAGCCCCAGATTTAAAGGTATCGCCTACCTTTACATTCCAACTTGCTACTACACCTTCGGTCATCGTGTCGCTAAGTTTGGGCATAGTAACCGCAACCGCGTTCACTTTAGCTGTAGAAACAGGTTGGACAGTTGTGGCTACCACGCTTTCCACTACAGCCGCTGTTGGCTCTGCTTTAGGTTGCACACTTTCGCTTTGCAGGAGGGCAGTAATGTCCTCGCCTGCCTTGCCTAATATTGCCATTAAGTCATTGACTTTTATGACAGATTTTTCAGGAGCTTGATAGAGCATTACGCCTGTTTCAAACTCCTCGTATTCCATAGTCGCCTTATCAGTTTCTATATCAGCCAAGAGATCGCCTCCTTTTACAAAGTCGCCTACTTTTTTGTGCCAAGCCGCTATTACGCCTTCTTCCATCGTGTCGCTGAGTTTGGGCATCAAGAGTTTCACTGCCATATTCGTTGAATATATTTTTGTCCAAAAATAGCCTATTATTTAGAAACTATAAAATTTTCCTCTATATTTGTGAAAGAAATCTTAACTTATCGAAACAAATGGCTTCAAAACGCATTGTTTTTCATCATGACTCTATAGAAGTCCGCCAATATGAATTCTTGGTGAGTACTATACGCGATAAACAGCTCATTCACATTAGCCAAATTAACGAAGTAAATTTGAATACCTTTCCGCCTACGATAGTCGTAAATCATAACGAAGTCATTTTTATTGAAAGTAAATACAAACC
>JAYTNK010000753.1:0-2119 GCA_043748375.1 Cytophagales bacterium | reverse complement strand
ACTGTAACACGCATAATATATTCTCCCAAATCATTGCTTTCGGGCTGTCCGTCTATGCGCAATCCTTTCAGCAACGCGGCTTCACGGTCTTTGAGTATCAGTTTTTTAAAATCCTCTGTTTTGCTTTTTTGGGCTTTCAGCGTGTCCATCATTTTTTCGTCAGCTGATTTTTCCTTTGGTTTATCTTTGTTTTCGTTTCGGTCATACTTGTTTTTATCATTTTCCTCAGGCAAGTTTATTTTATTTTTTTGTTCATCTTCTTTTATATCGCTTGTGATGTCTTGTCTATTTTGTTTACTATACTCATAATAGAGAAAAACAAAGCTTGTGCCGAGTAATAACACAATAATAAGGTATAAAAAAGTATTAGAGCTTCCGCGTTGTGTTGTTTTTTGCGGTTTTTTATCTCTATCTTTTTGATAGCTGTTTGGTTCTTCTGGTGTTTGGGTAGGCAAGGGCGTAATAACGTTATAACTTGTATTAATTTGTGTGTTGTTTTGTGTATTTGTAAGGCTTGAGCCGTTCAATGCTTTGCGAAACTCTTCACATGATTGGAAACGTTGCGAGGCATCTTTGGCGGTTGCTTTATCTACGATAGCCTGCATACGGTCAGAAACCATCGGGTAAAAGTCTTTTAAACGAGGCAACGGCTCATGTAATATTTTCTGATAGACCTCGTATTCTGAAAGCTCCGCTTCGTTGTAAGGGCAACGCCCCGTTAGCATTTCAAAAAAAGTAATCCCTAAAGCATAAATATCACTACGTGCATCTACATTTTGTCCTTTTACTTGTTCAGGGCTCATGTATAGCACTGTGCCGAGTTTCGCGCCTGCTTTTGTCATGCCCATGCCACCTTCTTTCAAAATTTTGGCGATACCAAAGTCTAATATTTTAGCATTGCCATCTTGCGTAATAAATATATTAGAAGGCTTAATATCACGATGCACAATGCCTTTTTGATGGGCATAATGCAAGCCTTCAAGCACTTGGTTAAAATAATAAACAGCTTTATTTTCGGGTACAGGTCCTGAAACTTTTTGGATATACTCATCAAGCGGATTGCCTTGCGCATATTCCATAATAAGAAACAGCCCTTGCTCATTCTCTACATAGTCGTAGAGCGTAATAATGTTTAAGTGTTGCAACCCTGAAAGTGTAGCTGCCTCTTGTCGGAAGCGTTCACGTATCTCCGTATTGCCTACCAACGAGGTATTGAGGGCTTTAATGGCTACTTTGCGCCCAAGCTGGGTGTGTTGTGCAAGATAGACCTTGCCTACGCCTCCCTCACCCAAGAGAGAGTCTATTTGATAATTTAGGATACGCTCACCAATCATACAGCTTTTAAGTAGCTTTTAATCAAGTATTTATATAAAACGATAGCTCAAAAAAATGAGGCAAATCTGCTTAGTGGGGCAAAGATAATATTTTTTTATGAAAACGCACTAAATTTTTAGCCTCTGCCTATCAACACGTCTAAAACTATAAAAAAATAACTTCAAAAAAAGTAGCTTTGCACACTTGGTTTTTCAAAAAAATAGACTATCTTTACAGAAAATAACATTCTGTATTTTTTGAGTGAAAAAATACAAAACCAAAATAACCGTAGCAAAATGGATTTTGCAGAACTGCGAAAGATAGTGCGGAGAGGCGAAGGGCAACACCTCGAATTTAAACTAAAAGCTACACACCCTGAAAAAATAGTGCGTGGCATGGTCGCACTTGCCAACTCGGAAGGAGGATGGCTTTTATTAGGGGTTGATGACGACCACCATATAAAAGGCGTAAAATACCCTTTAGACGATGAGTTTGTGATGACAAAGGCTATCATAGCCCATATCTCGCCTCCCATCTTGTATCGCCTTGAGAAAATCCCTTTAGATGAAAATCCAGACCGAGAAGTATTGGCTTTTTATATCAATAAAGGAATAGTTTTGCATTATTTTAAAGAAGACCCTGCCGAAAAAAAAGGCAAAGCCTATATTAGAGTAGCTGATAAATCATTCAAGGCAAGCCCCGAAATGTGGGAAATTCTTAAGAAGAAAATTAAAAATAAAGATGTAAAATTTCATTATGGCACTAAAGAACAGCTCTTATTACAATATTTGGCAGCCAATAAACA
>JAYTNK010000752.1:0-4266 GCA_043748375.1 Cytophagales bacterium | reverse complement strand
CCATAAACGAAACACTCGAAGTAGCCAAGGCTCAACTCGAAGAACTACTGGTTACACAACAAGAAATAAATGAAAAAGTAGAAAAAAAGAATTGGGACTTATATAAGCAGAAAAAAGAAATAAAGCATACACTCAAACAACTGCGAAACGCGCAAGAACACCTCGTCCAATCCGAAAAAATGGCATCACTTGGTGTGTTGGTAGCGGGTATTGCCCATGAAATAAATAATCCTATCAACTATATCAGCACAAGTGCGGAAGGACTGCAATACAATATTCAGGATATATTGGCTATCCTAAACCTATATGAATCCTTAACCCCAGAAAACATACACGCCAAATTACTGGAAATAGCCAAACTCAAAAAGAAATTAGAATTTGATGAGTTGGTTCAAGAGATGCACATATTGTTGGACAACATTCAAGTAGGTACAAAACAAACTGCCGAAATTGTGCGTGGCTTGCGTATATTCTCACGCATTGAAGGAGGAAATCTCGAAGCGGTAGACGTGCATTTAATCTTAGACAACTCTTTGCTTATTCTAAACAATGAGTACAAATACTCTATAGAAATTGAGAAAAACTACTCCCCAATGCCTGTTTATGCCGAAGCATTGGCAGGCAAGCTGGGACAAGTCTTTGTCAATATAATAAAAAACGCCATAGACGCTATCAAAATAAACAATCAATACGAAAAAGGCGTTATAAGCATACGAACATACCATACCCTATTTCAAGAGGCAAACATGATAGCTATCGAGATAGAAGACACAGGCGGTGGTATGCCTGAAAGTGTGCGCAGCCACGTTTTTGAACCATTTTTTACAACTAAAGACGTTGGCTTGGGTACAGGACTTGGCTTATCTATATCACTTGGTATCATAGAAACTTTTCGCGGAAAAATACTTATTGACACATTTATCGGAAAAGGCACGAAATTTATTGTATATTTACCAGCTAATCAATCATAAAAGAAAAAAATTTAGTGTTTGCAATTTTAGTAGCTTTATTTCTATAAAAGTTGTAAATCAATCTATGTATTAATAATAAAAGTATATGCTTTATGATGTCATAATTATGGATATTACAAATAAGAACACCGACGAAAAAACTATCCTCTACATAGATGACGAGGAAAAAAATCTAACCAGCTTTAAGGCTGTCTTTCGTAAAGAATACAAAATCTATGTAGCCGCGTCAGCTCAAGAAGGTATCGATATTATGGAGCGACAGCCTATCAATCTTGTTATCACAGACCAACGTATGCCTAATATGACAGGCGTGGAGTTTTTAGAGCGTATCGTGGATAAATATCCTGATGTTACACGCATCATTCTTACGGGATATAGCGATGTGGAAGCTATCATTCAGGCTATCAATAAAGGGCAAATTTACCGCTACATCACCAAGCCATGGCGACGCGATGAACTAAAAGAAACCATCGATAATGCGCTCGAATACCATTTTTTGAAACAAGAAAATAACACGCTGATAGAAAGTTTGCAAAAAGTCAATAGAGAGATTGACCGATTTGTATATAGTGCAGCCCACGACCTTCGCGCTCCCATAGCCTCACTCATGGGGCTTATCAACCTTGCAAAACACGAAACAGACGTGAATGTGTTGCTCCATTACCTATCGATGAAGGAGATAACAGTCAATAAATTAAATGTATTCATACAAGAAATTATAGATTATTCTATCAATCAACGCAGTAGTATTATACCTGATGAAGTACATTTTTCAGCTTTAATAAAAGATATATTATTGAAATTTGAAAAAGAACATGAAGACTTTCAACAGGTAAATTTTCATTTAGATATAAAACAACACTCTCCGTTTCATAGCGATGTGGCGCGCATAGAAATTATCATCAAAAGCCTCATCGCCAATGTACTGCGTTTCTATAAAAATGATGGTAACACACAACCATTCTGTGATATTATTATCCAAATCGACCATGAAATTGCTACAATTCAAGTCCGAGATAATGGTATTGGTATTGGTGCAGAACATTTTGAAAAAATATTTGATATGTTTTATCGTGCTGCTGACCAACGCGTGGGTTCTGGGCTGGGGTTGTATCTTGTGCGAGAAACCGTAAACAAGCTTGATGGGAGTGTGCGCGTAGCATCAATATTAGGGGAAGGAGCTATGTTTACAGTGGAGCTTCCTGACTTAAAAGCGAACATACCAACGTTTGATAATCCTGCGCCAACCAATAAAGGTTCTTAATTTACGATTAGAAAACACTGATAATCAATATTATATAGATGTAAAAATGATATGGGTATGTTGAGAAATCTTGTTTAATTATAAGTAATTGATAATCGGTTTATTATAGAAAAAAACTGTTTTTTTGTGCTTCTTTAGGTTTGCATGGTTGAGATAACAAAATAAAAATGGTCTAACGGTTTGATTCTTCATGGCTATATTAAATTTAGATATTTGATTATCAAACACTTAAAAATCCTAACATACTCTTAACTTATTTAATTTTTATTCCTAATGCTTATCCACGAAAAACTTGCTTATAATTATTTCCACAAACTATTTAATCATGACACTGACCTTACCAAAGCTTTTCATATTTTAGATGAGAATGAGCAAAAAAAAATACGCCAAATAGAAAGGCGGGCAAGTCTTTATGCCGCACTTTTTGGCGCAATGGGTGTAGTATTTTTGTACTTGCCTGTTCACTTGAACAATAATCTATTCCCTACTACTCCGCTTACCCTGCCGTGGGTAGGCAAGGTGATATTTCCGTGGGCATACACATTATACATGATTTTTTTAGCGATTGCAGAAATTTTCGCACTTACTTGGCTAAACTTAGTTATCGTCTATAAAATATGCCGTGTTTGTGGTTTTCCCAATAAACAAGACACGCTTTACAACCTGCATATTCAAACATTGTTTGAAACAAGTTTAGACAAAAACAACAAAAAGGTACTCGCATTCGGTATAAACCCTTTTGTGGGGCTACCTACCTACAACATTATATTCTTTTCTACCTTGTTTATTCTAAAAGCGACCCTCAGCAATTTCGCCATCAAATTTGCTCTGACAAGGTTGCTTTCGCAATTCGCCATCGTAGGATATCATTATTACGCAGACTATACAAGCCTTTTTGTCTTTGCGGCATGGAATGTTTATGCCACACATTTCATCGTACAATCTGCCAAAGTACGTGTAATGGCTCCTAGTCTTATTTACCAACTTACAGAAAGATTGCATCGCGAATTTAAAGATAATCTGGAGTTCAAAGAAATGCTTTTAGATACGCTACAATTCATAGCTATAGCCAAACGAAACTTCCACCACAATCATTACTTATTGGCTGACAGGGTTATTACAGCGTTTGAACTCCCATACCAATCCGAAATCCGTATAAAGCGTACACACTTATTGGAAAAAATAAAATCTATGCCAATAAGCATTAGGCAAGGACTTGCTAAATTATGTGTGTTAGGCATATTGCTCGATGGGCAAGTATCAAAACGCGAAGTGTTTTTACTCAAAAACTTACAATTAGCAGATTTGTGGCAACTTACGCCTGAAAAATTGAAGGAGTGGGGAAGCGATTTTTTAGCAGGAAGAGGCTTAGATGAGCTATTTCAAAAGGGTGTGCCTTTGAGTAATACATAAGACTATCCGTTTATTGCCTACGTAGGCAAGAGGCCTATTTATAAGTTTGCACTACCCACCACTTAAAAAAGCGTAAAATGTTAAAATATTTTAGATGTTTAAGTAATTAAACGCAAATAATTACAAAAAATAAATAAATATCCTTCTCAGAAAGACTGTTTTGATAATGCGCTGCTTTCTTTTTCCCAAACACACAGATTTTTTTGACTATTTCGAAATTGTTGCCCACTATAACTGTAGAAGAGCCTATCAATTATTAACAGCGTACTTATTTGCTCACAATTCTTGCCTACCCAAATAATGCGTTAATTAAGCATTTTGCGCTTTTGAACAAGCTGTTACGATAAAAATAAGCATAATAAAGCAAAAGTTTTTTGTTTGTTACAAATAAACCTTAGATTTGCAAAAAAATATACCAATGGCAAACAAGAGTGTAAATCTCGTCCTCTTGGTGGACGACAACGATACTGACAATTTCATTAGCAAACGTATTATTGAGATAACTAAATTTGCAGAAAAGGTAATTGTAAAGAACTCAGGTAAGAGTGCTTTAGAATACTTGGAAAGTGTGCAAAACGAAAATGCGGAACTGCCTGATGTGATATTCTTGGACATCAA
>JAYTNK010000751.1:0-4520 GCA_043748375.1 Cytophagales bacterium | reverse complement strand
CGCTTAAGCGAAATAGCCCAAATCTTAGAAGTCAAGGTTTTTGATTTATTGGGTTTTGATGAGAATAAAGTTTTTTTAATCAAACTTCACATGACAGTTCCACAGGTGCAAATCTTGTTTTGCAACAACAAGAAGTAACAGGAAACGAGCGCAAACTCTACGAATCGCGCATCGAAGCCCAACAAAAAGAGATAGACAGGCTACATGAGCTACTGAAGCAAGCCCTAACCAAATAAAACTATGCATGACCTCACTCAAGACCACGCCTATCAAAGTCTGCTTACTCAAATTTCTAATGTGTATGAGTAGGCAAGGCAAAAAGTATTTCGGTATGCCAATGATGTGTTATTAGAAACGAAATGGCTTATCGGACAACATATTGTCGAGTTTGAGCAACAAGGAAAAATCAAAGCTACTTATGGCAAATACTTGCTCAATAGCTTGTCTAAAGACTTATCTTTGAAATATGGGAAAGGCTTTAGCCGTAGTAATGTGGTGTATATGAGGCTGTTATATGTTCGTTACCCAATAAGTGAGAAGCCTTCGCACCAATTGAGTTGGTCGCATTATGTAGAATTGCTAAAAATCGCAGACTCATTAGAACGCAGTTTTTATGAAAAACAAGCTATCGAAGAAAAATGGTCTGTTCCTGAACTCAAACGCCAAAAGAAAACAGCTCTTTATTTACGCCTTGCGGCAGGCAAGGACAAAGAAGGTATTTTAAAATTGGCACAAGAAGGGCTACAAATCGCCTCGCCTGAAGATTTGATGCGCGAATCGTATATTTTTGAGTTTTTGAAAATACCCGAACCTTATCACATTTCAGAGAAAGACCTCGAAACACGCTTGATTGATAACCTACAGCCTTTCCTGCTCGAACTTGGTAAAGGTTTTGCGTAGGCAGGCAGTATCGTATCACTATCAACAACGAACATTATTACGTAGATTTGGTATTTTACCACCGCTATTTGAAATGTTATGTGTTGATTGATTTGAAAATTACAGAATTACGCCATCAAGACATTGGGCAAATGAATATGTACTTAGGATATTTTGCCCATGAAGAAAATGTGGAAGGCGATAATCCGCCTATTGGCATCATACTTACTAAAGACAAAGATGAACTTATGGTCGAATATGCTATGTATGGTATGAATAGCCAACTTTTAGTAGCAAAATATCAACTGTATTTACCTAATGAAGCCGAATTGCGAAAATTAATTTTGGAGGTGGAAGAATAAAACAAAACTACCAAAAAGAAATAGACCGCCTGCATGAACTACTGAAGCAAGCCCTCACGAAGTAAAAAACTAATCCACACCCTTTTTCACTTATGGAAAATCTTGTAATGCAAGCGGGCAGGCAAGCCCTCACTACTTCGCGCAAAGTAGCGGAAACTTTCGGCAAAAATTCGTGATGCTTTTCACCATAGACAAATACGCAGTAGTGCGTGCCGCGATTTTTGATTTCCTGAAAATGGCATCGCATTCTGACGAGTACAGCTTGCATTTCTCTAAACAAGCCCAAAATGTAGCCCAAAAGACCAATCTTGAGCTGATACATAAAAACGAAACCAACCTTTTTCAAGAGGAGGAAGAAGATTTGATAGATATGGGCAAACTGCGTTATCTTGCCTCCCAATTATTGCTGTTAGAAGCATGAAAATACACCCCTTGCCTACGAAAACTAAAATAACGCTAAAGCATTGAAAAAACTTTTTTTTTGCAATTACTATGTATATAATAGAGTGATTAACAATAAATATTCCGCGCTTAGTTCTTTATTTTCAGGTGTCGAAAAATGAATGAGAAATATTTTGAGTTAGGATTAAAACTTGCCATTTATTTTTAGAACATCTGAAAAGGCAAAAACTATTGAGTTTTTTTATTATTTATACCAATATTTTCCACTAAACAAAATATAGGAGAGGCTAAAAAAGATATAATTAATATCATCCAAAAAGGAGCAGATGTATGTGTATTATATAGTTGTTTGGAAATATAACCAACTAAAACTAATGAAAATAGCATAGTTAAAAAATAATAAATTAATTTTATTAAATAGCTCATGATTTTGCAGTATTTTTACGATTAAATGAGCGTTTGATGCTCATGTAGCACTTTACCAAAGGCGCAAAACTAAAATAACGCTAAAACATTGAAAAAACGTTTTTTGCAATTATTAAGTATGTAATAGGGTGATTAACAACGAATATTCCGCGCTTAGTTCCTTGTTTTCAGGTGTCTAAAAATGAATGAGAAATATTTTGAGTTAGAATTAAAACTTGCCATTCATTTTTAGAACACCTGAAAAGGCAAAAATTTGCAAATGTCATAGGAATCAACGGCAGAAGATACTCATTCATACACTTCTATTCCGAAGGCGGGGACATAATATTCATTAGGAGCTAAACCAGGATAATTTGACTGACTATAATCTATCCAATCCTTCGTTTTTTCATTAAATTTTAATTTCCTGTAAACATAAGGGACTTTTTCACTTTTTTGTCTAATTTCCACAATACTTATACCTGTAGGCTTTTTCTCCATTGAAGTAAAAAAATCATTAGTAGTAATAATATTTTTGTTGTCATTGTCCATAAAACCTACATATTCAAGCCCTACAAAAATACCTTCTTCAGGCAATGTAACATTCATATTTTGTATGTCTAATTTATTTTTTTTGGTTTGATTTTTTTTCAATATGAAAATATTATCTTTCGAATTATAAAGATATGATTGAGCAGGATAACCATTTACATTTTTATAAAAAACTACCTTAAAAACAGGAGATACATTGTCCAAATTCTCTAAAAAAAACGAAAATGATTTGATAAATTTACCCTCTTTAAATGGATTTTCAATAAGCATTATTTTTTCTGAACCTGCATGAAAGTGCCAAAAAATGTGCGTATTAATGCGAATATTTTTGATAAAATTTCCTAAGTAGTGGGTAATTATTTTTTCTGTTGTGAGTGTAACAGTACCCAATTCAGTTACATTTTCATTCAAATCAACTTGTTTAGGTATATCATTTTTAGCTATTTTTAAAGTTTGATAGCCTACAGAGGATACCGCAATAAAATTAACACGACCTACAAGCTCAAGTAAGGCTTTTCCATCTTGATTGGTGTATGTACCACCTACAACAGAATCATTGACTAAATAAACAATGTTTGCGAATGCAACTGCTTTTTTATCTTTTTGGGACAAAATTTGTATCTCTTGTGCGGAAAGAATTGGAGAAAGGAAGGAAAATATAATAAAAAATATTTTTTTCATAAATAAAATAGTTATACAGATGAATAAAATGGTTCTCTGACAATTTTTGTGGAAGTCTGTAGCATCGGGCTTCCAGCCTGCCGTTTAAAGGCTGTTCTACGGTATTGCTTTCCACAAAAATTGTCAGAGAACCAAAAGTGTTTGCTTTTTGCCTGAACTCTCACGTTTTTACAACCAACGAGTTCAGTTTTTTGTTTATAAATCACCAAAAATTTTGCTAAAAATACATATTACGCCAAATTTTCAGGCTTTATTATTTTTATTTTTTACTTTAAAATGTAGCAAAAAACAGATTTGTATTATTTTAGCAGGTTTTCCAAGTGGGTTATAAAATTTTGCGCCTATTTGCGTTACTAAGGTTAAAACAACTCGCGCTATGCCTCAAACAGATAACGCACCCATGTCTGTAAAAAGATATCTGCAACACGAAAAACTGAAAATAGGCATCAAAGAAGCTTTTGTAGAAGTATGCGCTATGCAGGCAGGCAAGGCAAAGGAAACAACCTTAAAGGAGTTTTTGGATAGCCTATAGTGTTACCAACAAACAACCTTGCCTGCGTAACGGCAGGCAAGGTTGTTTGTTGTTCCTTCAAATCCAGAACTATCCTTGAGATGCCAAAAATATGCTTGTTTTTTCAAGTGGTGCAGCCTTATTGAATGTTTTTTATGAATGAATAGATGGTCTCCTTTTTTGCGCCCTCTTTACTTAAAAACTCTATAAAAGCAGTGCCAATAATGGCACCTTGACTGTATGCTGCTGCTCTTTGAAATGTTTCCCTATCTCTAATTCCAAAACCAATTAAACGCGGATTTTTTAAATCCATTTTTTGAATACGAGAAAAATATTTTTCTTGAAATTCCAGCTGATTATTTTTGCCTGTAATGGAGTTAGATGAAACCATATACAAAAAACCATTCGACAAATGATCCACTTGATAAATCCTTTCTTCAGACGTTTCTGGTGTAATTAATAAAATAGGAGAAATACCATTTTCTTTAAAAGAAGCTTCCAATTTATTTTTAAAATAATCTAATGGCATATCAGGTAAAATTAGTCCATCAATGCCTATTTCCCTGCATTTTTCTAAAAATGCTATTTCTCCATATTGTAAAATAGGGTTTAGATATCCCATCAAAACTAATGGTATTTGTGTTTTTTTTCGAATGTCTTGAAGTTGTGCTAAAAGTAATTTAATTGTCATGCCATTATCGATGGCTTGTTTACTACTTTCTTGAATG
>JAYTNK010000750.1:0-1642 GCA_043748375.1 Cytophagales bacterium | reverse complement strand
CGCAACTACGTCACGCCCGATTTCCGCCACGACCTCAACGGTTGCCGTTTGAGTGCAGGGTCGTAGTTTTGGCTTTTTTTTTTCTGTTTTTTGCCGTTGTTTGTGTCCTCACAAACAGCCAATAGTGTTATTTGTGGGGACACAAACAACGGCATAGCCCGCGATTTTAATCGTGGGAGAGCGTATTTCCATATAAATTTTAGAAGAACCTTTTTTACTTATGCCTGAGGCACTTATTCTATCCAAAACTGTTGTATCTTTGCATTTTAACAACGTTATCTTTCAAAAATTCTCTCCCTCACATGGCAGATTTACAAACTATTGTTGCTCACGCCAAAGAATATGGCTTTGTGTTCCCTTCTAGCGAAGTCTATAACGGCTTGCAAGCCGTGTATGACTATGGACAAAATGGCGTACAACTTAAAAATAACCTCAAAATGTTGTGGTGGAAAGCCATGACACAGTTGAACGAAAACATAGTAGGCATCGACTCGGCTATCTTCATGCACCCACTTATTTGGAAAGCATCAGGGCATATAGACGGCTTTAGCGACCCTATGATTGACAATAAAGACTCAAAAAAACGCTATCGTGTCGACCATTTGCTTGAAAGAAAAGCCGAATTGCTCGAAGCGGAAGGCAAGAAACCAGCAGCAGATAAGCTACTGAGCGATATGGACGCGTTCCTTGCCAAAGAAGATTTCACAGGTTTATCACAGTTGATTATAGATTCTAAAGTTACTTGCGAAGTATCTAAAACAGCTAATTGGACAGAAGTGCGCCAATTTAATTTGATGTTTTCTACTGAAATGGGCGCGGTAGCCGATGAATCAAACAAAATTTATTTGCGCCCTGAAACGGCTCAAGGTATTTTTGTGAACTTCCTCAATGTACAACAAACAGGTCGCATGAAAATCCCTTTTGGTATCGCCCAAATAGGCAAGGCGTTCAGAAATGAGATTGTAGCAAGGCAGTTCATTTTCCGTATGCGCGAATTTGAACAAATGGAAATGCAATATTTTGTGCGCCCTGGCACAGAAAAAGAGGCATACGACTTTTGGAAAGATAAACGCATGAAGTTCTTACAAGCCATTGGCTTGCCTGCCGAGAAGTTACGCTTCCACGACCATGCCAAACTTGCCTTCTATGCCAATGCTGCGTTGGATATCGAGTATGAATTTCCGTTTGGTTTCAAGGAATTGGAGGGTGTTCACTCGCGTACTGACCACGATTTGGGTAGTCATCAAAAGCTTTCTAAAACCAAAATGCAGTATTTTGATGAAAGTGTGGAAGATAAAGACAAACAACGTTATATTCCTTACGTAGTGGAAACTTCTATAGGCGCAGACCGTTTATTTTTGGCTACGCTCTGCCAAGCCTATACCATAGAAAAAGGCGTTGATGCCAAAGGTGCGGAGAAAACACGTATTTTCTTGAAATTCCCCCCTGCTATTGCACCCATTAAAGTGGCTATTCTACCTTTGGTAAAAAAAGATGGCTTGCCTGAAAAAGGACGCGAGGTATTTGAAATGTTGCGTTATGACTTTGAAACAGTTTATGAAGATAAAGGGGCAATAGGTAAAAACTACACGCGCCAAGATTTGATTGGCACACCACTTTGTGTTACTATTGACCACCAAAC
>JAYTNK010000749.1:0-4028 GCA_043748375.1 Cytophagales bacterium | reverse complement strand
AGGAATGGTAATTAAATAAGTTAAGCTTTTAAGATTAGTAAAATACTGAAAGGCAATTATTTAACTGCGTACCTCGTACTTCTTATTTCGTACCTCTCTTATACTACCCTTTATCCTCTTGATTATTTTTATTTTGTTGATTTTGATTAGGATTTGTTTTGGGTTTGTTTTGATGTTGTTGCGGGTTTTTTTGAGGATGATGCGTTTTTTTGAAAGGTTGTTTGTTAACTGCTGTATTTGCAGTAGGTTGCGTATTCGTATTGGGTTGTGGATTTGGTTTGATGTTTTTCTTTACGATTGGTCTGTCTTGCGCTGTTTGTTTGCGCTTTACCGCATTCTCACGCGTTTTTTTGCTATTATCCATTTGTTTGCTGTAGCGCGAGATAGCATTTTGAGGTGTTTCACGCAAATCTTCAGTGAGGCTTTCGGGCATTGTGCCTTTTTTGTTCATCTCCAAAATTGCAAGCACACGCTCAACAGGCAAGGGGTGCCAGTTGGTTTCCTCATGATAAGCAAACCACATAACCTTTTTGAAGATGTCAGTTTTAGTTAAACTTGCCTTCCCGCGTTTTGTCTGTAGGGGGGTATCTATTTGTGGAATGCCCTTGAGCGCGTCCATGTAGGTGTCAAGTTCGTAATTGAGGCAGCATTTTAATCTGCCACACTGTCCCGATAATTTGCTGGGGTTAAGCGATAGATTTTGGTAACGTGCGGCGTGTGTGTTCACACTTTTGAAGTCGGTAAGCCATGTAGAGCAACACAATTCGCGTCCGCATGAGCCTATTCCGCCCAAACGTGCCGCTTCTTGTCGAAGGCTAATTTGCTTCATTTCGACACGAATTTTAAATTCGTTTGCCAATATCTTAATCAATTCACGAAAATCGACACGTTCTTCAGCCGAATAATAAAAAATAGCTTTCGTATTATCAGCTTGAAACTCTACGTCAGATAGTTTCATGCGCAGTTTTTGCTCTTGAATAAGCATACGAGCGCGGAATAGGGTAGGCAAGTTGCGTTCTTGCACCACAAGATACCGTTCCAATTCTTTCGGCGTAGCAATGTGCATGACATTGGTGATTTCCTCTGTGTCTTTCACTTTATGCTTCATCATTTGAAGGCGTACCAGTTCGCCTTGCAAAGAAATGTATCCCATGTGAAATCCGTTTAGCACTTCTACCATAACAGCATCGCCCGTAGTAAGGTCGAGGCGGTCAGGGTTTCGAAAGAACTCTTTGCGCCCGTTGCGAAAGCGTATTTCCACAAAAGGGAAGCGTTGCGAGGCAGGCGTATCCATGCCTTTCAACCAATCGAAGGTATTCATTTTATTGCAACTACACGCGCCATTGCTTTTGCAACCCGCGACACCCGTAGAGGGAAGAGTCGAGTTAGTATCATTTACGCCACATCCAGAGGAGCAGTTAGTACAAGCCATTGTTTTTTAAATTAAAAATGTTAGGGGTAATTTTGTTCACATAATATTGCGCTTAACAATCCACCTTGGGTAGGTTGTCAAAATACGCATAAGTCGTGTTAGGTTTTAGTTGCGCTCTTTTTAATTTATAAAAAACTTGTAATCAATCAATTAAGTAATAAAAAAGCATCGCTAATTCTACCTATGCACAATATGTGAGGCGGTATATATAAAATATTTTCAAAAGTAAGGTTTTAATTTAATTTTTGCAAATTTAGTATATAAAAATGCTGTTGTTTACGTGTTTTAAGTCTATCACAAAAATACAAAAACATTTCGTTTTTTCTATTGTTTTCGCTACCTTTGCACCCAAATTGCAGTAGTATATTCATCATGTATATCACCCATATAGCTTCTTACATCCCCTCAATCATAGTAGGCAACGAACATTTTTCACAAATCAACGGACTATCTGATGAATGGATATTAGCCCGTACGGGCATCAGCGAACGGCGTAAAGCCAGCGAAAGCGAAAACACCAACACAATGGCTATTGAAGCCCTCAAAGCAGGCATGGTAGATTTACCCTTTCCTGCTGAGAACATAGACCTTATCGTGGGAGGAACGTACACCCCTTATGATACCATACATACACTCGCTCATGCCGCACAAAACTACTTGAAAATCAGCGACATACCTGTCGTTTCTATTTCTACTGCCTGCTCTTCCTTCCTGAATGCTATGGAGATTGTGCAAGGATATTTTGCTATGAACAAAGCTACTAAAGCTCTTGTTATAGTGGCTGACCATAACACTGCCTACAGCGATGACCGCGACACAGTGGGCGGGCATTTGTGGGGTGATGGGGCTACGGCTGTATTTGTAAGCAAAGAAAAAGTTAAAGATAACGATTGGGAGGTTTTGGATATCATCACGGCGGGCGCAGGTACGGTAGGCAAGGCGGTTGATGGCGTATTCCTTCGCCCCAATACTGAGCGGTTTAAAATGAACGCAGGCAAGGACGTATTCATCAATGCCTGCCAATACATGGCTAAAGTTACGCAAGATATTCTTCAAAAAAACGGCTATACGATAGCAGACCTTGCCTACTTTTCGCCTCATCAGGCGAATTGGCGCATTACCAAAAACGTAGCCGAGAATTTGGGCTTGCCTGAAGAAAAAGCTCTTTCTAACATTCAATATCTTGGCAATACAGGCTGTGCAGGCTGTTCTATTGCGCTATGGGAGCATAAGCATCGCTTCCAGCCCCAAGACTTAATAGCCGTAACGGTATTTGGAGGTGGGTATTCCTATGGTTCTATGTTGCTTAAGTGTTGATTTTCAGTTTTATTTCAAAATTATGTATAATAAGCATCTTTTTTATTTTTAATAAGCCTTATACTACTATTTGCTATAGGGCAAAATAAACATACTTTTCGCCTTGAGGGAATAGTAGCAGGTGGTACGGGTAACTATGATATACTTGTAAGGGTGGTACATTGTTTTTCAAAACGATGTAGTTGCTAGTACTGGATTTTAATTTTTTTGAAAAATTCTATAAAAAAAATAACCGCTTTTTTTAGGTAAAAAAAGCTATATTTGCAAAGAAAAAGGCATTATGAAAAAATACCCTGTTCTTGGAAACCAAGACACTCGCTCAGGCTTCGGAGATGGACTTCTCGAAGCAGGCAAGGCGAACCCAAATGTGGTTGCCCTTTGTGCCGACCTTACTGGCTCACTCAAGATGGATGCTTTCGCAAAAGAGTTTCCCGAACGCTTTGTACAAGTAGGCATCGCAGAAGCAAACATGATGGGCATCGCAGCTGGTATGACCATTGGTGGAAAAATACCTTTTACGGGCACTTTTGCCAATTTCTCTACTGGGCGTGTGTATGACCAAATTCGACAATCTATAGCCTATTCAGGCAAGAATGTAAAAATTTGTGCCTCTCACGCAGGTCTTACACTGGGCGAAGATGGAGCAACACACCAAATCTTAGAAGATTTGGGCATGATGAAAATGCTACCCCATTTTACCGTTATAAATCCATGCGATTATAACCAAACGAAAGCAGCGACCATAGCCATAGCCAATTATGAAGGACCTGTCTATTTGCGTTTTGGTAGACCAAAAGTCCCCATTTTTATACCCGCTGATATGCCTTTTGAAATCGGTAAGGCCATTTTGCTAAGTGAAGGAACAGATGTAACGATTATAGCTACAGGACATTTGGTTTGGGAAGCTCTCCAAGCTGCTGAAGCCTTAGAAGCACGTGGTGTTAGCGCAGAAGTCATCAATATTCATACTATTAAACCGCTTGATGCGCAAGCTATCATTGAATCAGCCAAAAAAACACGCTGTATTGTTACCGCAGAGGAGCATCAAATCAATGGTGGATTGGGCGATAGTGTAGCGCAAACTTTGGCACGCAATTATCCTACTTGCGTAGAAATGGTTGGGGTGCAAGATACTTTCGGAGAAAGTGGTATTCCTGAACAACTTATGGAGAAGTACGGCTTAACAGCCAAACATATTATGACAGCTGTTGATACGGTTATAGCACGCAAACGCCTCATGTACGGTGCAAGTTTTAGGTAACTTGTAAGCTCAAATTAG
>JAYTNK010000748.1:0-2807 GCA_043748375.1 Cytophagales bacterium | reverse complement strand
CCCTTGCTATTATAACACATTTTGTGCTATAAACACACCAAAAATTAGGCGAAATAAAGATTTTATCTTGCAAAAAGGGCAACCACAAGGGATTGCCCCTACTCAAAAAACGTCCCCACAAAAATTGTCAGACAACCAAACTTATTAGGTAGAGTAGAGCAAGTACTATGCTTATCTACTAAATGCCATTTCAAAAACATAGCGTTGTCTAGCAATTTTGGCAGAAAGTCTGTAGTAGAGTACATCAACATTCAGGTCGTAAAATTGTTAGAGAACTAAATACTTTTAGGTGGCTTAGAACAGCTTGGGCAGCGCAATATATACTCTTCTAAAAATTCTGTTGGTGTCTTGAAACCCGTCAATCGTTCCATAAGCCGAAACATCATAAATCAAAACACCATTTTGATAGCTAACTATACGTGCATAAGAAGTATTACCATCTTCTTGCGAAGTAATATATTGGTAAGCACCTACTTTGACGACTTGGTAGTTTTTACTAATGGCATTTTGGTGAAACTTTAAGGTAACTTGACCATTATTATCGGTAGCCTGATAATATTCCATAGCCGCATTTTTAATATATCGTTCTACAGAAAAATTGGAGAATTGCCAAGTATATATAATATCATTAGGATCATCTTCAAAATGATAAGACCGCAACTGCCCCCAATCATACTGATAGAGTGTATCTTGCATGTGGGCAGGCAAGGTAGTTGAGGGTTTCATAGCTATCAGTTCGGGAATTGAAGGCATTTTTGCCCGCGCCATCTTAAGTTTTCCATATATCGTGTATGCCACATCCATAGGAATTTGCTCTTGAGGCTGTCTATTTTGCGCAAAAGCATGGAGTGCCAAACAAATCGTAAGACAAACCAATAAACTTATTTTTTTCATATTACATCTATATTTTTTGTCATTTTTGGTGTTAGAAAAGTACAGAAAACCTTTTTATTTTCAAAAAAAAATTTATTACTACGCTTTTTGATGCCCACAACCGACAGCCTTTGCGTGGTTAGCGAAGTGTAGTTATATCACAAAATTACGCCCAATTTTCCGAAATATCCACATAGGCTATTGTTCATATCAAAATAAAATTTCAATATTTGGCAAACCCGCTTTTATCCTTTCCTGCTCACTTTCTGCAATAGGATTATCGCGCAAATCCAACCATTCGAGGGCAGGCAAGGAAAACAGTTCTTCAGGCAAAGTGGTAAGCTGATTGCCTCCCAAACCCAACCAACGCAAACTTTGCATCTTGCCTACAGAGGTAGACAAGGCGCACAACTGATTGCGGGAAAGATATAAATACTGCAAATTCCCCAATGCCGACAGGCTTTCAGGAAAGGCAGTAAGTTCATTATCTGTACAATACAAACCTTCTAATTTTTGCAAATTCGTTACAGAAGCAGGCAAGGAAGTTAGCTGATTATGATTCAAACCTAACCATTGCAGATTTTCTAACTTGCCTATGTTGGTAGGCAAGGCTACAAGTGCGTTATGATACAAGTCTAACCTATTCATGCACAACAGGTTACACACCTCATCAGGCAAGATTTCTAATTGATTGCCATACACATCTAACCGCTCCAAAAACTGTAGCTTGCCTACTGTGGCAGGCAAGGCGCGTAGCTGATTGCGCGATATATCCAAAAAGCGTACATTCGTCAGCTCGCCTACATTTTCAGGCAAGACTTCAATGCCTTTGTTTTGCATACTAACCTCGCCTAAGTCATACAAAACGACCGTAAAATTGAAACGTAAAAAATCATAGATGTATGGCGCATAGTCATCTGTATAATAAATGCAAAAATCATCTGGCAACCCTTTCGTTTCAATCCATTGAAACATACGGTTTAGGAATTCTTCTGTACTTTCTTTAGGAGAAGTATCAAGTGATCGAGATGCCCATTGTTCCAGCAGTTCCATTTCTGTAAATTTGCTTTTGCGTTCTTTTTCTTCTTCGTAACCAAACAAAAACTCTAGTAAAATCTTTGCCTCCAAACTTTGGTTGCGACTCAACACCCACTCAAAAACCTTTTGTTTGTCTAAGTTTATGGTATCTATCCAATGTTTCTCCATAGTCTCAATAGCCTGCTCACGAGTGCCATGCAACCAATAAAGAGTGCTATGAACAATAAAATACATACTCGTTAATAAATCCGTAAGTTGGTATTGGCTCTCTTCGTTATCTTCGTATAAATAATTGTTTTCTTGAATGGGTGTAAATACCCTGTGGTAGCGAATGCTTATCTCAGGTTCTTGAAAACAAGTTTCTTTATCGGTATAGGTTGGAGGAAAACCATAAGGATAAAGAATGCCTTTTGCAAATGCTTTACAAGTGCCATAACTGTTTCCTTCAATTTTATTTATTCTGTTTTTGCAAGAAAAACAACGCGGGGTTATAGTAGCCATAATTATTCAATTGATGGAATAGTAAAAATTTTCGCCTTTGTTCCTGTTAGAAAAGTGCAGGCAAGTTTTATATTTCACACACATTGCGCTTCGAAACTAACAGCCTTTGCGCGGGGTTGTGGGTGAGCGAAAAATGGGGTAGGCAAGTGTAGCTTTAGCACAAAATTACGCCCAATTTTCCGAAATATCTACATAGGCAGAAAGAGTCATCAAAACTGCGCCAAAATCTTATGGGTTTTAGCACAGTTTTATTTTCAATAAATATAGGGGAGGTAAAATTGTATTATTTTAAGACATTTCGCCTTTTCATGTCATACCTTTGCATTCGTAAACGCAACCAAATAATATTTTGTTACTAAAGAAATGAGGAAGGTTAAGGTAAATTTCAGGTGAGA
>JAYTNK010000747.1:0-4119 GCA_043748375.1 Cytophagales bacterium | reverse complement strand
AAGAAGCCTTTTTGAGTCCCATGTTTGTGAATTTAGATGAAGATATAGAGGTAGAGGTGTTAATCTTATTTGATAATAACTTTGTAATTCTGAAAAATATTGAAAATAAATGGTTTGTAATTTATAAAGAGGACAAAAGACTAAATTCGCTCACAATCATAAATACGCCGAAGAGTCCTTCTAAAATTATTTGTTTGGAAGACTCAAGAATGAACGAAACAAGGACAATAATTGCCCCAAATTTGTATCATTTTTATAGAATTCTGGAGGATAAGGTTTATTTGTGTGGAAGTTTTATAAGAGAGTCTGTTTATAATTATTCACAAGATACACAATGGATAGACACAAAATTTGATTTAATAAATAATTATATTAGTATCCAATATCATTATCGCCTTTTTTATGATATGCCTATCAAGCAGAAAAATAATAACATTTTGCCTACTGAAATAAGGCTGTTATTTGAAGGGATTTCATTCGGTATATATACTTGGAATGAGCAAGAAAAAAAGTTTTTGCCTCAATTCGACAAGGATTTTACACCTCAAACTTTGGAATGGTTAGAAGGTAAAAATATGGGAAACGTTTTTTTTCAAAAAGAATTAGAACGTATCAAAACAGCAGGAACGAAAGAACAAAAACGCACTTTAAAGCAATATCTAAAAGTCCATCAAAATAAATGATCGTATGAAAATCAATCTATTATTTCTTGTTCTTTATCTCTTTTCTCCCCTTGCCTACGGACAGCAGGGGCAGGCAAGGTGTGAAATTCCTGCCTCATGGATTACGAAATTGCAAAAGTACGACTATAAAACTACTGCTAATGATTTGGTGCGCGAATTTCAGACCTATATCGCGCCTGATTCGCTTACGAAATTCAAAGAAGAAGCCTTTTTGAGTCCCATGTTTGTGAATTTAGATGAGGATAAGGAGTCTGAGATTTTGCTGTTTATTGGAGGAGAGGGAAAAGTGGAGTATTGTGAGCCTCATTTTTTTGTTCTTAAAAAAACAAATAAAAAGTGGCAGATTATCCATCAAGAAGTCTATTTTGATGCTTGGGGTGCATATCCTGCTGTTTACATAAGTAGTAACCAAACACCACATAAAGTATTTTACTTTAGTTCGTGCATTGATAGAGGTTCTGACACACACCACAGCAGAACATATTTTTTCAAGTTCTCACAAGGCAAAGTTCATAAGTTTTTGGACATTCCAAAGCGGCAAAGTTTTTCTGGTGGTGGACAAATCCATGATAAAAATACAACTGTAGAAGCCTTTGAAAAAGGTTTGTGGATAACTTACCATTACAAATTTCAGTTGGTGTTTGGTAACGAAAAGGTTACATTATTAGATGAAAAAGTGTTTGTTTCATACTTGTTTGAAGAAGCTCGATATGAGTTGCCTCGTGATGTAACAGAAGCGAAATTGAAATTCTTGAATGGAAAAGGTAGCCTGCGTGCCTTTCAAAAAGAGTTTGACGAAATCGCTAAAAATGGAACGTCTGAACAAAAAGAAGCCCTCAAGCAATTTTACAAAAATATTAAAAAAGACTAACCAACTGAAAATCAATCTCTTATTGCTAATCTTTTCCAAGTGTCGAAAAATGAATGATTGATAGTTTGAGTTAAAATTAAAATTTGCTATTCATTTTTATAACACATCCGAAAAGGCGAAAAAGAAAATTTATAAAAAATATGCTATATGGGAAAAGATTTTGCACAAAACTTTACCCATTAAAAAGCTTTTTCTACAAAATACATGGCTATCTCGCCTTTATTTTTGGCTTGTATTGCGCCTCTGTAAGCGCATTGGAACTTGTGTTTTATGTGTTCATAAGTAGCACCTGAAATATTGACCTTGCCTACCTCACCTGACGATTCCATGCGGGACGCAAGATTTACAGTGTCGCCCCAGATATCATACGCAAATTTGTTCTTGCCTACCACACCCGCGATAGCCTCGCCTGCATGAATACCCAAACGTAATTCCCAAGCAACTTCATTTTTTGCTTCCTTTTCTATTTTCCAATTGACCATCCAAGCTTGCATTTCAAGCCCTGCGGAAACTACATCTATAGGATTAGTGGTATTAGCGATAGGTAAACCACCTGCACACATGTAAACATCACCAATAGTTTTGATTTTTTCCAAGCCATACTTATCACAAATCAAATCAAACGCATAAAAACAAGTATTCAGATTTTCTATGACTTCATGGGGAGTCATTTTTTCTGCTATGTGTGTAAATCCTTTAAAGTCTGTGAAAAGTACGGTAATCAAATTATAGTGTTTGGGAGTAGCACTTCCTTTTTCTTTTAATTCTTGTGCTGTTTCTTCAGGTAGAATATTGTGCAAGAGCGCATCAGATTTTTGTCGTTCCGTTTCGACCAGTTCCAAGGTTTGGTGGAGTTCTGCAGTACGTTCTATCACTTTCTTTTCTAGATTTTGTGAAAGATCTTCTACAGCATTGAAGGCTGTCGAGAAACGTTTGGCAATAATAAAACATTCCATAATTAAGAAAAAGGCGAAGGTAATAGGCGTAAGTTCTATAGAGCCTACCAATTCGACTTCTTCTGCATGGAGCGTGTCGTTTATGCTGGCAAAAATCATACAAGCAATTCCCAACATTTGCCAAAATGCGTCTTGCCTTTTGGCTAAAGTGGCTAAGATGAGGGCATAGACTAAATATACTTCAAAAACAATCGCTATGATTTCTCCTATGTCAAGTGTAGGCGTAAAAATAGAAGGAGGTGCTACAGCTAAAAACAAACAATATAGACCCAATATTACCACACAAATACGCACCATCATTGCTTTCGTTTCATCAGGATACAAGGAGCGAATGTAGGCAAGGGCTACAGGTATCAATAAAAAACTGGATATATAATACAATTTACTTTGCCAAAAAAAGCTAAGTATATGGGTAGTTTCTTTCAAATACACATAAAAATAATGCTCTCCGAATACCAAAATACGCAACGCTATCAAGGTGCAAGCGATACCAAAATATAATACATAAATATTTTTGCGCCTATATAAGTATAAAATAAAATGATAAATGGCCATCAATAATAAACACCCCAACCACATCAAATTAAAAGCATTGCTAAGTTCTTGGTGGACATACATTTGTTTGTACACCCCTACTCGGAAAGGTTGTACCAGTCCTGCAATAAAAATATCATAGTTAGATACTTGTACCACAATCTCTACTTGATTGGTGGGTAAGGGAATCAGTTTTTCTATAATTTGATTTTCATAACCTTCAGCAGAAGTAGTTACTTTGCCTCGTTCAAGCATCAAAACACCATTTATCCACACCTTATTGGCTGACCAAATTTTAGGAATATATAACCCCCAAGCCTCATTCGTAGGCAAGTTTAACTTGAGGCGATAAGTAGCATATCCATAAGCAGGATATCGTTGCTCTTTTTTATCCAATATGCTTGTCCAAGAACTGGGGACTTTAGCATAATGTTTTGGCAAATGTTTTTCTTGGCGAAAATCTTGTGGGGTAAGCAGCTGTTGCCAATAAAACTCCCATTTGCCTGTAAGTGCGATAGATGTTTCATGTTGAAAATTATGTTGGGAGAGTTCCAATTCCCCTTCTTTAGCTTGTGGGTGCTTGACTTGGCACCCTCCCATCACCCAACACACACTTATTAAAATAATCAAAAACCGTAGCATAGAGAAATTTTTGCGCTTAAAGCAAGGCATTTTTTACAAAAAAATATGTTAATATCTTTTTTAAGCGTGAAAGTGTAAAGAACTTATGCTTAGAACAAATTACATTTATAAATCATTCCTTTTTTTTATTTATTGGATGATTAACTTAATCATTTTGGTATTATAGTATATGAGATTCTTAGAAAGTTATAGTGGAAGCTGCCAAAATATATGGGCAGTCATACTGTAAAATCTGTTTGTCAGGCTTTTGCGGGGTGCTAAAGTGTATAACAGACGCTTACAGCGTGGCTATCCCGTAATAACTTTCGAAGAACCGTATATGAAAAAGAAAAAATCCTTCTGTATTATTTTTAGTGATAGCGCATTTGTCATGCTGAACGTAGTGAAGCATCTCGTTGTTGAATGACGATTTGTGAACGAAAAACGAGATTTT
>JAYTNK010000746.1:0-6281 GCA_043748375.1 Cytophagales bacterium | reverse complement strand
ATAGCACGTACATTTAGCTTCATTTTTTATAAAATATTAAGGATTAAAAAAAAACCTTGCAGAAAAACTTACATAAGTAAGTATGTATGCATACTTTTATATGACTTCAAAAAACAGCTTTCAAGCCTTATTTCAATGTTTTGCGTGTGTATTTAGGCGTTTAGCTATAGATTTTATTACAAATCAAGCTAAAACATTCTATTTTGAGTGTGTATTATGTAAAAAAAAGAAAGAACTTTGCAAAACAAAATGGGCCTTGTGCAAGTTTTGTTATCAGGTTTTCATAATTGTAAGTTTTTGATTAGTTAGGTTTCGTAAACGCTAAAGGTACTGCCTTCAGCGTTTATTATTTTAAACGCACTTTCATTTTAAAAGTTGGTTACTATTGGCAAATTCAATAATTTGCACGAACTTTACGGCTGTATTTGCATGATGCCTTTTAAAAGGCTGCTTTTCCTATAACTTACTCATCCACTCACTCATCTACCTATAATTATGTCCTACAATCTTTTAAAAGGCAAGCGCGGTATTATCACAGGCGCATTAGACGAGAACTCCATCGCTTGGAAAGTAGCCCTTAAAGCTAAAGAAGAAGGCGCAACGTTTACCCTTACTAATGCACCCGTTGCTATGCGTATGGGCAAAATAAACGAATTAGCTGCCCTTTGCGAAACAGAAATATTCCCAGCTGATGCTACGAAAATAGAAGACATCGAGATGCTGTATGACAAATCTATGGACTATTTGGGAGGCAAGATAGATTTCGTCTTACACTCCATAGGCATGAGCCCCAATGTACGTAAAAAGCGTACGTATGGCGACTTGGACTATACGTATTTTCAGCAGTCGCTTGACATTTCCGCGTTGTCGTTTCATAAAATGCTACAAGTAGCAGAGAAAAAAGACGCGCTTAACGAATGGGCTTCAGTGGTAGGGCTTACTTATATTGCCTCGCAACGCACTTTTGGCACTTATTCGGACATGGCGCAAGCAAAAGCTGTTTTAGAATCTATAGCGCGTAGCTACGGCGAGCGTTATGGCAGGCTGAAAAAGGTGCGTGTAAATACTATCTCGCAATCACCTACTAAAACAAGCGCAGGCACAGGTATAGCAGGTTTTGATGCGTTTTATGCTTTTGCAGAAACGCTTTCGCCCCTCGGCAATGCCTCAGCAGAAGATTGTGCTAATTATACCATCTCACTTTTCTCTGACCTTACGCGTATGGTTACGATGCAAAACTTATTCCATGATGGTGGATTCTCTTATACGGGCATCTCTGACGACCTCATGAAAATGATAGAAACACATGGTGCTGGTTTGTAACGAAAACCTACGGTTTTTGGTGTAGCATTTAGGCGTATTTGGTTCAGACTTTTTCTATAAATCTATTCAAAAAAAGCGGTTAGGCTATTGCCCAACCGCTTTTAATTGTCTATACTTTTTGTAATTTTTTTCAAACTAACTGTTCTATAAAAGTATAAGCTGTTACATTTTAGGATCCGCCTTTTGTCATATCGCGTCCTGAAATAGATTGACGCATATCTGTATCAGCTTGCATATTTTGGAGTTTGTAATAATCTACAATACCAAGATTGCCGTTTCTCAGGGCTTCGGCTATGGCTTTAGGAATTTCAGCTTCGGCATCAATTACTTTGGCACGAGATTCTGCCGCTTTTGCTTTCATTTCTTGTTCGAGAGCGACAGCCATAGCGCGGCGTTCTTCCGCTTTTGCATCTGCGACTTTTAAGTCAGCATTGGCTTGCTCAATTTGGAGTTTCGCACCTATGTTCTCGCCTACATCTACGTCTGCAATATCAATAGAGAGAATTTCAAAAGCCGAGCCTGCATCTAATCCTTTGGAAAGCACTAATTTTGAGATGGTATCAGGGTTTTCAATCACTTCTTTATGGCTTTTAGCAGAGCCAATAGAAGTTACAATGCCCTCGCCTACGCGAGCAATGATAGTTGCCTCGCCTGCCCCACCTACCAATTTAGATATATTGGTTTTTACAGTAACACGTGCTTTTACGATGAGTTGGATGCCATCATGAGCTACCGCTGCTACAGGAGGAGTTTCAATAACGCGTGGGTTTACAGACGTTTGTACGGCTTCAAATACGTTGCGCCCTGCAAGGTCTATAGCCGTAGCTTGTTTAAAATCTAAGGCGATATTAGCTTTATCAGCAGAAATCAAAGCGCGAATAACTTGCTGAACATTGCCACCTGCAAGATAGTGAGCTTCCAAGTGGTCAGACTCTAAATTAAGTCCTGCTTTATGTGAAGTGATGAGCGCATCTACAATAAGATTGGGCGACACACGTCTAATACGCATAAACACAAGCGTAAGGAGGCTGATATGAATACCTGAAAAACGGGCTGTAATCCACAATCCGATGGGGACAAAGTACATCATCACAAAAAATCCAATGATAACCGCAAAGACGATAATCAGCAAAACGATATTATCAGAATCGCCTTGAAGTAAAATGGTTAGTAGATTCATAAGGTTCAAATATAATTGCTTTTACGCAAATATAAGGCTAATTTTGAAACAAACAAAAATAAGTTGATTGATGCTGTTTTATTTTTTAGGACTGTGTGTATAATATAAGGTGCATCAAAAGCCAAAAATCTATAGCATATTTTGGTAATCCAAAAATTGTTTATCATATTTGCCAAAAACCAAGTAAAATAACCATCTACAAGTTCTCACTTGCCTAAACTAACCGTTTCGATGATAGAAGCAAATTTACCATGGGTAGAATCTCCATTTTTTTACGACATATTAAAAACTAAAGAACTGTCAGATGCCCAAATCAAAATAGCCACTGAATTTCATGAACAAGGATATGCTGTCATTTCTAATGTCTTACCTGTAGAACTCATTGATAAAGTACAGCATGAAACGGAGCATATTGGCTTCAATACAACCATACCCTTAAAAATACCTCGAGATACACATAGAGTGCAAGATTTGTGGTTAGAAGCAGAAGCAGTTCGCAACCTTGCCTGCTACCCTACTTTATTAGAAACTTTGGAAATGTTGTATGATAGAAAACCTGTTCCATTCCAAACACTGAATTTTAAATTTGGTACCCAACAACGTGCGCACTCTGACGCTATTCATTTTAGTAGCTTGCCTGCCCGATTCATGTGTGGGGTTTGGGTAGCTTTGGAAGACATAACGCCCGAAAATGGGGCTTTATTTTATTATCCAAAATCGCACAAACTACAAGAGTATAATTTCTCCCATTTCAGAAGCGATATACGCAATCCATCGTATGAGAACTATCCTGAGTACGAAGATTTTATAGCACAAATCATGACGCGGTACGGGTTTGAAAAACAGCACTTTTACGCCAAGAAAGGTGATGTGTTGATATGGTCTTCAAATATTACGCATGGTGGGTCAAAGGTAACGGACGAAAATAGCACTCGTTGGTCGCAAGTTACTCATTACTTTTTTCAAGACTGTATTTATTATACGCCTATGCTTTCGAATATGGTTACCAATGAGTTGTATATGCGAAACAATCTTACAGACATCACAACGGGCAAAATCATACAACAGTCTTATAATGGACACCACATCAAAAAAATCCGTTTGAAGGGAAGTAGAAGCATTTTAAACAATAACATCAAAATAGCACCTAAACTTTTAAGGTTTGTAGGCAAAATATTGTAAACAAAGTGATTGATATTACCATCGTTTTAATTCTGTGTTCAAAGTCTGCTTAAAATGCAGGCTTATTTCTCTAAACACTGGCATGGTTAAATAAGCAAAAAAATGCTTCCCGCAAATAGCAGGAAGCATTTTTTAGTTAAGAATTAAAGTGTTTCAATCGGATAACTTCTTCAGAATTGAGCGTGCGCCAATGTCCGCGTGCTATTTCCTTTTTGGTAAGTCCTGCATACATGGTGCGGTCAAGTTTTACGATTTCGTAGCCTAATTGTTCAAACATACGGCGGATAATACGGTTACGTCCCAAATGAATTTCAACACCAATAGAGGTGCGTTCTTCATTCAAAATTTGCGCGCTATCTACTTTTGCCCAGCCATCTTCGAGTAAAACACCCTCAAACAGTTTGGTAAAATGCTCATCAGAGATTCGCTCACTTAAATCTACTTGATATATTTTTTTAATTTCATAAGAGGGGTGCGCCAATCTTTGTGCGAGTTCGCCATCATTGGTAAGCAAGAGCAAGCCCGTTGTGTCGCGGTCAAGTCTGCCTACAGGGAATATACGTTCGTTGCAAGCATCTGAAACCAACTCCATGACAGTTCTGCGATTGTCTGGATCGTCAAGCGTTGTGATATAGTCTTTAGGCTTATTCAAAAGCACATAAACCAATTTCTCACGCTTCATGAGTTTTCCGTTGTACTTTACTTCGTCTGTTTGTTTTACTTTGTACCCAAGTTCGATAATGACTTCGTCATTTACGGTTACTTTTCCTTTTGCTATCAAATCATCAGCTTCGCGTCGCGAGCATACACCTGAGTTGGCTATGTACCGATTCAATCGAATAAGCCCCTGCTCTGCGTGTGTAGGCTGGTCTGTTTGTTGCTGATAGCTATTTCTGTCTTTGCGAACCAAGAAACGTTTGCGTCCTTCTTGTTCGATATTTCCTTGTTGGCTCTCTTCTCCTTCGTTAAAGCGTGGTTTAAAAGTTCTATGTTTTTCGCCACTTCTTTCTCTATCGCTTCCAAAACTACGTTTTTCGTCGCCATTGTTACCATCAACGCGCTTGAAAGGGCGTTTTTCGCCTTGACCTTCGCCATCGCGTTTGAAAGGACGTTTAAATCCGCCTCTATCACCACCGAAGCTACGTTTTTCTCCACCTCCGCTGTCGCCATCACGTTTAAAAGGACGTTTAAATCCGCCTCTATCGCCTCCAAAACTGCGTTTTTCGCCTCCTTCATTGCTGTCGAAGCGTTTGAAAGGACGTTTTTCGCCTCCTTCATTGCTGTCGCCATCACGTTTAAAAGGACGTTTGAACCCGCCTCTATCGCCTCCAAAGCTGCGTTTTTCGCCACCTCCGCTATCGCCATCACGTTTAAAAGGACGTTTAAATCCACCTCTATCACCTCCAAAACTGCGTTTTTCGCCACCTTCGTTGCTGTCGAAGCGTTTGAAAGGACGTTTTTCACCGCCTTCATTGCTGTCGCCATCACGTTTAAAAGGACGTTTAAATCCGCCTCTATCGCCTCCAAAGCTGCGTTTTTCGCCACCTTCGTTGCTGTCGAAGCGTTTGAAAGGACGTTTTTCGCCGCCTTCATTACTATCACCATCGCGTTTAAAAGGACGTTTAAATCCGCCTCTATCGCCTCCGAAACTACGTTTTTCGCCGCCTTCGTTGCTGTCGAAGCGTTTGAAAGGACGTTTTTCGCCGCCTTCATTACTATCGCCATCACGTTTAAAAGGACGTTTAAATCCGCCTCTATCACCTCCAAAGCTACGTTTTTCGCCTCCCCCACTATCACCATCGCGTTTGAAAGGACGTTTAAATCCGCCTCTGTCGCCACCGAAGCTGCGTTTCTCGCCTCCTCCGTTACTGTCGAAGCGTTTGAAAGGACGTTTTTCGCCTCCTTCACTACTATCACCATCACGCTTGAAAGGGCGTTTGAATCCGCCTCCTCTATCGCCACCAAAGCTACGTTTTTCGCCTCCTCCACTGCTGTCGAAGCGTTTGAAAGGACGTTTTTCGCCTCCCCCCTCGTTATTATCTCGTTTAAAAGGGCGTTTGAAGCCTGTATCGCCACCACCAAAACTGCGCTTTTCGCCTTGCCCCTCATTACTGAAACGTTTAAAAGGACGTTTCTCGCCTTGTTGTTCATTGTTGCTACTACGTTTGAAGGAGCGGGTGCCCGTATTGCGCTTCGCAGCGAAATTCTTTTTTGGGCGGAATTGATTGTTTTCCATAAAAATTGGGTAGGGCAAGGGTAAGGAACGCGCCCTTAGCGTTTGGAGTAGGCATTAAAAAATGCCTGTAGGAGAACAATATGCAACCGCATTTCGTTCCCCAATGATATAAAAAAGTTAAAATTTATGCATATTCTATACCTCCTCTACCAATAGGCTTTGGATTTCTTGCAGTGCCTTCTCGGTAAGTGGCTTTGTGATAAACTTAATTACATACTCGTTATCTACAATTTTTGCTATATCACGCTTATTGTTTGAGCTTGAGAGTATAATAATCTTACACTTTTGCTTGATAATGTCTGGAAACATTTCAAACTCGAATAAAAACACAAAACCATCAACAATAGGCATATTGATGTC
>JAYTNK010000745.1:0-10854 GCA_043748375.1 Cytophagales bacterium | reverse complement strand
TACGCCGAGAGGATAGAGGCGATTTGTTTTTGCGTTTCGAGGGGTGGAAGTTTGATTTTTATCTCTTTTACCTTATATATTCCTAACTTTGCTTGTGCAGAACCTGCTGCCATCAGCTCCATGTATTCTTTATAATAAACTGATGACAACAAATAATTCAAAAATAAAGGAAAAATATTGGGTTCAAAGTTTGTTAATCTAACGGCATTTTCTGTTAAATTAGCTCCTTCCAAGTGTTCAGGGACTATTCCAACATCTCCAATATTAGCTACAATAGTTATACAAACGTCATCTTGATTAACTATGTACTTTTTTATTTGTTTCCAAGTATTTTCTTCTAAATATTGAAGGTTGTTGTTTGAAATTTTTCCATTTCTTATATCTCTTGCCTTAATATAGGGGTTTTTTGTTGGAAAATCTACCAAAGAATGTCCTTCTGGCAATCTTTTTCCGCTTTTTATTTCGCAAATATCCGCCAATTTTACCTCTTGCCATTCATTATAATTGTTTTGCATAGTATTCTTGTATTTTTTGGTTTAAGAAATTGAATAAAGGGTTTAGGGTATTATGTTGTAAGTTCCAAGCATCAGAGCTTGTGTAATCTATTTTCTTTTTTTCTATTTTGCGTACTACGTTTTTGTCTAAAAATAGCTCGCAATAGCATTGTGATTCGGTTTTGGTGTATAGCGTGCTTTTGGCGGTAGGCAAGGTGCGGGTGCAGGCATCAAAGGCTTTCCAGCAGTCAAAGAAAGGCAAGTTTTCGGGTGGGCAAATCTGCATGAGCAGGGTTTCGAATTGCCCCTTGCCTGCATTATCAGGAAAGAGGAAGATGTCGAGCATCAGTCCGAGCCTATCGCGTTCTTGTATAATGTCTTGCGAAGCTTTTTGAAAGTCATCATCCGCATCAAAAATGATAATATTGATACCGTCATTTGCCTCATTTTCTTGGAGTTGTTGGGCTACTTTGTGTATTTTCGTTTTGCTGTGTGTGGCGTTTATGTCAAATAGATGTTTTTCAGCAGGGAAACGTACATGGACAAAATCCTTCAAGAAAATAACATCTTCCGCACCTTCGGCATATAGCAATATTTTGGCGTTGTTCATATTTTACCTGAGTTCAAGGTCGTTTTCGATGGCATATTCAAATTTATCATAATTGTAAGTGTAGGCAGTGATACCTTGTTTTTTGGTATGGGCGAGGCGAATGATGCGTACTTTTTCTTGCAGGTGCTTGTTTTCGGGCTTTTCCAAAAGGGTTTGCAATTTTTGCAGACATTCGAGGTTATGCGTAGTGGCGAATAGTTGGGTGTTTTGTGTGTCTGCGGTTTGGAGTACCGTTTGCAGATAGTCGCTCAGGCGTGCATGATGCAGTCCGTTGTCTATCTCGTCTATCATCAAGCGTTGGTTTTTCCAAACGATAATTTCCATCAACACCCTGAATAATTTAATAGCCCCTTCGCCAAAGGTAGCCAAAGGCAGGGAAGCATCTATATCGTCTTGATACAGAATGAGGGCATTTTTTTTGTCTATAATTTCAGATGTTTCGAGGTTAGTAAGGTGTGGTATCAGCGTTTTGAGTGAGTCAATGAATTGCTTTTTTTGCTTTTGGCTGGTTTGTAGGTGCTTGGCATAATACGCGGTGAGGTCATCTCCGTAGGCTAAATGTTGGTGAACGTAGGGAAGGAGTGTGTCGTACACATTATTTACCATAGAAGCATTTTCATTGCTGAGTACTTTATTATGCTTCTCGTAAATTTCTATTTTCAAATTGTTCTTATTGTGATACTCAAAAATAGTGTGGCGTTCTCCTTTATTGTCTTTTACCTGAAAATTGACAGTTATCAGGCTTTGCCAATTTTCATTTCTGCGGTTCACAAAATAGTCCAAAAAATAGCTATTGACGTTTTGCAATTTTCGTATGTGGTAAAGTACATATTTAAGCCTATTCTGAAAATTGTTAAAATCTTTGTCATTGTCCATATCATCAAAAAGCAGGGCTTCGAGCAGGGAAGTCTTGCCTACATTGTTGTCGCCTACAATGAAGTTGAACTTACCTAAGTCGTTGAGTTCTAAATGCTCAAAACACTTGAAATTGGATACTTTGAAATATTGCAGGTGGTTTTCCATCTTGTTTGTATGTTTATTGGTTGTTAAATATAAATTTTTATATTTTACTTTAGAGCCTTAAAGTAAAATAAGATATTTTATATTTTACTTTCGAAAAAGAGAGGCTAAATTTTCTTGGATATGTTTTTCGTTTTCTTGTGATTGCGCATTGAGGGCTTCGAGTTGGGTGTGATAGCCACGCATTTCTGCCTCGAACTCCTCGTAGGTAAGCCCGTCTTGTTCTATCACTACGCCCACGTACCGCCCAGGATTGAGCGAGTAGTTTTGTTCTTTGATTTCCTCAAGGCTTGCTACTTTGCAAAGCCCTACTACATCACGATACTTGCCTTCGGGGAAGCGCGAAGTGAGCCATTCTATATGGTCGAGGTAGTATTTTTGTTGTTTTTCTATTTTTTTGAGTTCGGCTACTTTTTTTTCCAATGCAAAAAGGTTGCTTTTTATCAGCTTTTCTACTACTTCTATTTTCATTTTGGCTACCGATTCGTGGTCATTTTCCGCCTCTTTCTTGGTTTCTACAAGTTGCTTTTGATAAAACGCTTCGTCAGCCTTCAACTTATCAACCTCTTTCTGTACTACCTCTAAGGCAGGCAAGAAGGCATCTGCTTGTTGTTGATAAGTATTTATCAGTTCATAAAAGCGGTACGTTTCTCCTCTGTATAGCCTGAAAATAGTGGCTATATTTTGGATTTGCTCCGCTGTAAAAATGCGTTGTTTACGGGTTATTTGTGTGAAGATATTACGTGCATCTATGAACAAAAGCCCTTCTTTAGGAGGCGTTTCTATGCTGGGCTTTTCAAAAAACCACAGCGTGGCAGGCAAGGTTACGGTATTGAACATATTAGAGGAAAGCGTCAGCATAGCCGAGATAATGCCTTGCTCTATCAACGTTTTGCGGATTTCAAACTCCGAACCGCCTGCATCAGAGGCAGAGTTTGCCATTACGAGCCCTGCTCTGCCTTTGGGCTTTAGAGCGGTAGCGAATAGACTTATCCAAAGGTAGTTTGCATTGGGTATGACATCTTCTGCTTTTTTCTCTCCTTTTTTGGTCGCTTTGGGGGCTTTGTTTTTAGGCAACCCGTAGCGATTGAAATGTTCTTTATCTTGTACTGTATCTGCTTTTACCTCTTTGACATTAAAGGGTGGATTAGCGCACACGTATTCGAAGCTTTCTTTCAAGTCTGTCCCTATCCCAAAAATATCAACAGGCACTTGAAAAGTGTTATCGTTCATTACGCTGTATCGTATGCCATGTATGGTAGCATTCATACGGGCTAACTTAGCCGTTTCATTATTCTTTTCAATGCCATACACCATAAAGTCTGATAATTTTTCGGGGTGATGCTTTTTGATGTAATTAGCATTTTGCACGAACATTCCGCCACTGCCACAGGCAGGGTCAAGCATCTTGCCTCCCTTTGGCTCCAGCACTTCTGCAAAAAGGCGCACAATGGGCGGCGGTGTATAAAATTCGCCTCCGCTTTGCCCCTCTGCCATAGCGAACGCGTCTAAAAAGAACTCATAAATATGCCCAAAAATATCGCCTCCTGCGTCCATAGGGATTTCAGAGAATTTTTTGATAAGGTCTTCTACAACATCAAAGGGTATTTTGTTATACTCATTGATAGGCAAGGAATCTTTCAAGCCCTCATTATGCCTTTCTATCTCACGCATTGCCTCCGCTATGGCTTGATTGGCGGCGGTGGGCTTGTAAGCTTCTTTGAGTAGGTAGTCATAACGCGCCACATCAGGCAAATAAAAACCACAAATCTCGATGGCAGTATCCGCAAAACTTCGTTTGGCTGTGATGCTTCGGCTTGCCTGCATTTCTGCAAAAGTCTTTTCTATTTCAGGCAAAGCCTTGCCATATACGGAATCGGCAAAGCGCAAAAACACAATGCCTAAAATGGGGGTAGTATATTCGTTTGATTTTAAGCCTGAAGATGAGCGTAAGCCTGTGGCGGCTTCCCAAAGCGTAGTTTCTAATTGCTTAATTTGATGGCTATCCATTTGAAAGATTTAGCTATTTTTTTGTAAAATTAGCTAACTTTTAGGATTTATAGCCTAAAAATAAATATTTTTCTTACAAAACAAATATCTTTGAGCGTGTATTTATTAGCCTACAAAACAAAGAACCCCACCGCTTCATGGCAGTGGGGTTTTGTTATTTTGAAACTCAATTCCTCAAAAGAGCCTCATTGGTAGTTTCTTTGAGGCTAATGCTTACCGTTGGTAGGCAAGGCATCAGCACTTATATTTGTGAGTTCCTCCTCTTCCCTCTTTTGTTTGGCTGTGACAGCCGCTTTGCGAGAGGCTTCAGAGCGTATGCGTGTTTTCTCATCGAGTTGGGCTTGCAAGTCGTTTGCTCTTTCGCGTTCCATTTCGGTTACGGCTTCAAGCTCGCGTTGTTTGTCTATAAGGCGGGCTATCATGTCCGCTTTGTCTTTCGCCTCTTTCGTAACGGCTTCGTGGTTTTTCGTAACGGTTTCTAACGACTTCGTTACGTTTGCTAACGCCTCGTTGTCTTTCGTAAGCGTGTGCCTTTCGGCTACCATTGTAGCGAAACGGTTTTGTACGGCTTCGCTTAGTTCCTCTAACGTAGGCGTAAGGGTAGGGAATGTTAGCCCTAACCCGTTGCTAAGGTTCGTGAGCAGTTCGTTTGTTTGGCGTTTGGCTTGTTCTAAACGGTTGTCCTCTACGTTGCTATTTCTAAATTGCTCACTTAGGAAGTAAAGGACGCGAGAGGTATAGACAGCGAAAAAGATAATACTTGCCATTGAACCGTACTTGCCCTCTTGCCAAAAGGCGTGGGCTATATCACCATAAAACAATGCCGATATGACAACATCAAAGAATAACAACTCTTTGCTTATCATAGCGTCTTCTTGCCTGTTATGCACAATGGTAGCGGTCGTACCCGTACCTGCGAAGAGCGCAAATATGATAGCAGACGTTACGGCTATCACGGTGTTATTAGGGAACATAGTCATACTGATAATCCACCCAAACTTGCCGTACATTTGAGCAAAGTAGATGATGGCGAATAGGAGCGCGAAAGTTCTGAAGTTTGTATCTTTCAGGAAGTTTGCGGTTCGATTCAAGAAAGTCGATTTTTCTTGCATATTTATTTAGCTTGATTATTTGATTGCATAACTACGATAATAGCGAATATACCAAAAGTAGGCATCACCACCAGCAACGCCTTGAGCAACCATACTTGGAACGACAAATGGAATACATCAAAATAATTGGCTATGAACATAAAGTTGATGGTCAGTATCACACTACCAAAACTTTTGAACTTGGCAGACTGCCAAGTTTCGTGAAATAGCACTTTGAAAACTAACAAGGTGATAGCCAATCCATACAACAGGGAGGCAAGCACTTGAAAATCCTTGCTTATTTGCTTGGGAACAACTTGCAAGAACGCTGCAGAAAATACCACCACATCAAATGCTATCAACAGTAATAAGATAAGCCACGACATACCATTACTTTTGAAAGTGCTATCCGCATATACAGGCTTCATAATACGTGGTTGTCTTTGAGCGCGTGTTATGCTGGGTGCTGATGCCCGCTTAGTGCCTATATCTTTTTTAGTGCCAATATCAAAATCCAATTCCATATATATTAGAAATAGTTATTAAATGTATATCTTTGCACAAAGATAGTTATTAAATAACTAAAAAACAAAAAAACCAATAAAAAAATATGATTAACGTTGAAAATAGTGTTATTTTGCGTGTGTATATCAATTTACAGCCCTTTACACCAATGGATTATACCACAATTCTCGAAAACATAAAAAGCGCAAGGAAGGAAAAGAATAAGAGCCAACGCGAGATTGCTGAAGCTTTAGGCATTACTCAGACGCAATACTCTAAATTAGAGAGTGGGGAGTCTGCCATGACCATACCACAACTTTTGAGTGTATCGAGTGCTTTGGAGGTTGAAATCATGAACCTATTTGGTAACTTCTTAGACGAGGGCTTGCTCGAAAAGAACAAACAACTACTCAGCGAACACCGAAAAATAGCTGTAGGCATAGCTGATATTATAAAGAAGGCATTATAGCGTATGCAAAACAACAATTTTCACAATGTTTGCGGAAGCTATATATTAGATTCTTACAGTGTCGTATTTAGTTCTTATAACCACCAAGTATATTTACTATTTAGAATGTTTCTAAATTTGTCTTGTAATTTGGTAATACAACTTTATAAGCTCTTTTTTGCGCCTCACTTAGCCCCGTACTATTATGCGTTATTTATGCTTAACTCTGCTTTTTATCAATTTAATAGCTTGTAATAACAAGCAATCTGAAATTAAAAAAGAATATATAGAGTACGCAAAATCAAAATGCGAACTACTAAAACACGAAAAAGAGTATGATGCACTAAACAGAATAGTGAAAAACAAACACGAGGATACAGGCAAAAGAATGGACGCGAGTAATGAAGCCTTAGAAGTAACCAAAAAAATGAAGGTTATAGATGACAAAGCAAAAGAAATGCTTACTAATATAAAAATAAAATACAAAGACTATGAAGTTGATTTTCGCACCGTAGAATCGGAAGTAGGCAAGAAAACTTGTGATGACTTGTATATATTCAAATAGAATTATTCTAAAAAAGCATCCTACCAACAAAATCAGCAGGGTGCACACTCAAGTGCGGTGCAACCGTCCATCAGCAAATTCTCAGTACATAAGTCTTCTTGGTGTGCCTTTGTGTGGTCGAGTACGTATTTCTTTCTTGGGTTCATTTGCTTGCTTACGAGTGAATGGTAAAATAAACCCCTATCTCATTTTACAGAAAACATAACGGCTACTTTTTTCGCAATGATTATGAGCCACTAAACAGTCCGTATGCGAATAACTGCCCATTGCAGTATATTGGCGTGAGGTAAGGGGTGTTTCTCTATGCGTAATGATGCGTATGAGGTGGTGGCATCTCTACTACTTTGCCTTTTTTCTTATTGCTTTTGGGTACTATAATAAAGAGCACTTCTTGCTTATCTTTATAGTCCTTGCCGTAACGCCTCCTATTCCAATTATCTGCTTTGTCATGTTGCAAGTGGCATCTTTGGCAAAGGCATTTCAGGTTTGAAAAACTGTTATTGGTTATGTCATGGTCGAGGTGAGCAACTGTAAGCACCACTTTGGCAATGCCTACTAATTTTCGGGCTTCTATCTCTTTGAACCCGTCTTTCACGAGTCCGTACAGTCGCGCTACTATAAAAGCAGGTGCTGGCGCAAACCCACCGCGCATGGCGTAGCTGTTATGTACTAATCCGCAATGCTCACATTTGCCTTTGGCTCTGTTTTCCTTGATGAGTTTGCGAATGAGTTTCCACTTGGGGTGGTATTGACGTATATCAAAAGGCATAGCGGTTGTAATGGTTATTAGTTTGGCTTATTGCGTAGTTTGCGAATGGAGGCGAGCGATAGGGCAATATCTGCCTCGATGTTGCTTGAATGTCCGTGAAATATTCATATTTTCAAAAATGGTCTTAATACTTTTGGGTTAAGATTGCCTAAAAGTATTTGTTTAACTTTGCTATTCCCATCTTTGCCAAAATCGTAATTTGACAATACTGCAGGGTTTGTATATCCTTTTACCATATCCTCCAAAACTTCAGATTCTAATTGTATAGCAGGTATTTTACTCATATTCAATCCTCCTTATGTCTTGGTTTAGTGATGAAAACAGTTTAAAGTTTTTGGTAATCGCGGCGCGTATTTTGGCTACTTCGAGTTTTTGGATAGCCTCCATTTTTTGTCCTATCAGTGCATCAATGATTTTGATTACGCTGTAGTCATACCACGACTTTTCGGTAGTGCATGCTTCACATGAAGCTTCACGCGCTTTGTAAAGCCTACATAGCGAGGCTGTAGGCAAGTCTTTCAAGTATATTTGGAATGTTTGGCACATGGTTTTGTCAGTTGCTTTGGTGTTCTTTAATAAATAATCTAAGGCAAGTGCGGTAAAATGCCTTATCATAGTCTTGTTGTTTTCCTAAGCACCCCAAAATAACTTTTTCAAGGGCTTCGTATAGGCTCGGAGTTTCGTTTTCGTCTTGCATGGTCTTTTGGAGTTTATTTTGAAAACACCACCTACCCCGTAGTATCATAGGAGGTAGGCTGTTTTCAAAAAGTGGTTTAGTTTTGACCTTCTGCACGTACTCTGCCAATCAATCTTATTTCAATTTTAGGCATTTCACCCTCAAACAAAGGGTTATCGACTCCCTCTAAGATAGGCGCGTTCAGCTTGATGTTTTCAAAGAATTGCGATTTGCAAACCTCGTCTAAACCACCATTTTCCATTACGAAATTGTAGATTTCGCTTTTGAGTGCCTCGTTATCTAATTTGGAGGGTTTGAACTCTACAATTTTGTAGCCATCACCTTTGGCTGATGTTTTATCCTTCATGCGTAGCACCAACTTGGTATCAATTAGGCGTACACCGTCTTGCTGTAATTTGAAAGTGAGGCTCGCTAAGTTGTCTCTCGACTCTCCTTTCATGAGCATTTGCACAAAATACTTCTTGCCATCGATAATAGCAACCCCGAAAATGATAACCCAATTTTGAGGCCTTTTGTAGGTTTTGGGAAATAACCAAGTCTCATCGAGCTTTTGCACCCGTAACAATATAAAGTCGGTAAGTTCTTCTTCGAAGCTTTTAGGATTAAGCTCGAAACAAAACCCGCCTTTTCCACTGCAATCGCAAATGATTTGCAAAGGGTTTCCTACTTTGTGAACGATACCCTCGATAACTTCGGGTTGCTCAAATGGGTCGGCAGTCATAAAGACTTTGCCTGCGGTTTGTGGCACTGATGCCTGTTCTGTTTGTTGCAATGCAACTTCTTCAGCTTTTACAAGTTTGTTTGACATAATAAAAATAAAAATGATTGTGAAAAATGATTGTGAAAAATGATTATATTAAAATTTAGCTTAGGGGTTTTTACACCCCCTTACCTGCTGATTGATGCTTATCCGATAAATTGCCAATCTAACACCTTGCCTTTGAGGTAGCTGATACTTTTCCAGCCTTTGTTTCCCTCTTTCAAATTGTAGTAAGGAAGTTGGTCTTCTTTGCGTTCACCACCTTTAGGTGCAAATTCTTTGGGTATTAGGCTTGCTTTGCGTGTGCCTATGTATTCGCCTACCTTTCCGTTTGTCTTTTGGTATAGTAGCCAAACTTTGCCTTGTGCAAAGGCTTCTTCTATGGTATCAGGTTCGAAGCGTTTGGGTGCGCTATATAGGCACAGTACACGTATGTAGATTTTTTTTAGGAACATCGTTATCTTTTTCATCGTCTTGGGTTTGTTTTCGTTTTAATCTTATGCAAAGATAATAAATAAATATTTATTATGCAAATTTTTATCAATATTTATTTATATTTATTTATTTTTATCAATATTTGTTTATATAAGTAAATATGCGTATATTTGCAATATGATAAGGATAACAAAAGCAAATAAAGTAGTTAGCAAATTAGACATAGAGCGTATCTCGACTAATTTAATAGGCAAAGTAGAGAGCGGTCGAACCTCTGCTATAGAGGCTTTGGCGCAATTAGCCTCTATGCAAAAAATCATAGAAAAGGCACGCGAAGGTATTATGCCTGTAGCCTTGAATGAGTTCGATAGATGGAAAGACGGTAGTAGCCCCATTATCAAAGTAGGCTCCTATGAAGCGGAAGTGATGGAAACGGCTATAAAGTACGACTACAGCAATGACCCTATTTGGCTATCTCTCACTGAACAGATAGCTCAAATAACAGAGGAGCAGTTAGCTACTTTGGAGGAGGCACGTAAACAGCGCGAAAACGAGCTTAAAATGCACTTTAAAGATATTAGAGGCGGAATAGTAATTGACGTAAACCCCTTTACAGGCGAGCAGTTCTTTCGCCTTAAACCAAATAAATTTTACAAGTGCATAGTGAAATACACACTGAAAACTTAAATAGGCAAAATAAATGCTTGTTATTTCAATTTAATATTTAACCACTATTTCATATACCCAAATGATCAACATCTTTAATGGCACACCACAAAGTATTTTCCAGTCCGTTACAAATGAATGCGACGCATTAGAAGCCGCTGCACTTTGTGAAGAAGTTATAAGCGACTTATTCGAGTTGCACGACCTTACGCAAGACTACAACCCAAACTTTCGAAAAAAGCACAACTTGTTAAGAGCATTTCGAAATATGTACCTTAGCATTGAGATTGAGGCACGCAAAAGTTGTTTTTGCGTTAAATCTCAAGATACCACAAAAATAGCATAAGAAAAGGCGGGTATGACTACCCGCCTTTTCTATTCATGGCTACATACTCTCGTTTGCGCTGTTCGTGTAGAAGCTCTAAGGAAAGGGCTATATCCTTCCACTGCATCTTTCTCAAATCTTGCAGGCTTAGGGGCAGTCCTTGGTAAGATAATTGAAACCAAATATCTACTAAAGGATGCCCTGAAATAAAAAATCTTTTACGGACAACAAATCAAATTTGATTATATCTTGCCCGTCTTCAGATTCTTTGAAGTAGGGGTTTTCAAACTCGACTATGGTATCCACGAAGCCCTCTACTTTTTTGTAAAAAGCAACTATTTCGTTATTAGCAAAGGCTGGATGGCGGGCTACGTCGAGTATGCACTCTGTTCCGTCTGATAGGTAGGTAGGCTTGTGCAGTTGCAAAGCGGTGAGCAAAGACCGCTTTTTCATATCTTTT
>JAYTNK010000744.1:0-7054 GCA_043748375.1 Cytophagales bacterium | reverse complement strand
CAAATTATTACCACAAATATTTTCCTGAGTTTCAAATAATATTTGAACAATTAGACTTAAATGCTATTAAAAACTCTCCTATAAAATCAAAAACAAAAGGATACTTGACTCCTGTAGATGTATGGAGTATATCACTTATGTATCATGGTACAATGCTACAGAGAGCAACTATTGAAAATGTAGTTTTTTCTGCTTCGGATATGATGTTTGGAAAGCATCAAATGTGGATAACTCCACCAAACAGTTACGCATGGGATTCAAATTTATTTTTTTATGCCTACATAAAAAACTCTGTTTGGGACTTAACCTTGAACATCATAAACAATCTTTATCCTAACCCTGAAAACAGAGATTGGGTAGAGAGTATAAAATCTATTATGACTTTTTTTCTATTCTTTGAATCTGAAAAAGAAGCAGGCAAATTTCGTGATTACTTTTCAAGAAAAGGCTATATAGGCACAGAAGAACAATCCCAAAATTGGCAAGTCATCAAAACAACACACCAAGAATGGCTTACGCAGGCAAGCCGTAAACACTTCATATACTATGGCATTTATCACAGAAGACGATATAGAAAGGGCGACCATCGCTATTTTCAAAAAAGACTTGGGCTATGCACACCTCAACTGCATAGACAAAGAAAACGACTGCCTCAAGCGCGATAGCCTGAAAACCGTTTTTGACAAAAAGCGTATGAAGGCTGTCTTTACGCGCTTGAACCCTTCCTTGCCTACCACTGCCATAGACCAAGCTATAGAATACCTCACAGGCATAGGCGAGCATACCACGCTCTATAATGCCAATCTTGAGTTTTATGAATGTTTGCGCAATGGCGTAGAAGTACAAATCCGAAATGCACAAAACTTGAACGAAAAACAGCAAGTGCGTTTGATAGATTATCAAAACCCTGCCGACAATGACTTCCTGCTCATTTCGCAGTGTTGGATAGAAGGAATTTTAGGCGACCGCCGCCCCGATTTGCTGATATTCATCAACGGTATGCCACTTATTTTTATAGAACTCAAGCGTTCTGATAAGCCTCTCCGCCATGCGTATGAGGACAACCTGATGCGCTATCGAGATGTTATTCCACAACTTTTTATACCCAATGTAGCCTGTATTCTCTCCAATGGCGCAGAAGCCAAGATGGGCGCGTTCAATGCGAGTTTTACCTATTTCAAAGATTGGTTCAGGAATGAAGAAGACAAAGACACGAAGAATGTCCCTAATAAACAACGCATCAAAAGCCAACAAACTGCGCTTGAGTACCTTGTGCGCAGTTTTTGCCAAAAAGAAACGTTGATAGATTTTATAGAAAACTTTGTACTCTTTGAGCGCGATAAACAAGCTAAAATTATAGCGCAAAACCACCAATATTTAGGGGTAAACAATACCATAGAAGCCTTTGAAAAAGCCCGTATAAGCACGGAAGGCACGATAGGCACTTTCTGGCACACACAAGGCAGTGGCAAAAGCTATTCGATGGTGTTTTTTACTGAAAAATTGAGGCGCAAACTTACAGGCGATTTTACTTTCCTTATCATCACAGACCGAGACGACCTCGATAGACAAATTCATAAAAACTACCTCAAAGTAGGCAAGATACGCGATACAGATAAAGTGCGCCCTGGAGATAGCAAAACATTACGCGACTACTTAAAAGGCAATCACCGCTATATTTTCACGCTCATTCATAAGTTCCGCCCCGAAGTCAAAGGGCAAGACTACCCCGTACTAAGTACCCGCGAAGACATCATAGTCATAGCCGATGAAGCACACCGCACCCAATATGCCGACCTTGCCGAGAATATGCGAAAAGGTTTGCCCCATGCAAAATACCTTGCCTTCACAGGTACGCCTTTGATACAAAGTGGCATTACCTCTCAATATTTCGGAGAAGTTATCAGTGAGTATAATTTTGCACAGTCCATAGAAGATGAAGCGACAGTTCCGCTTTACTACAACAAGCGCGTGCCACAGGTGCAAATAGTCAATGAAGATTTACAACAAGAATTTGAGGCAATCGTACAAACTGAAGACTTATCAGAAGAACAGATGCGCCAGATAGAGCGCAAATTTTCTAAGGAATATGAAGTTATCAAACGTGATGACCGCTTAGAAACCATTGCCAAAGACATCGTAAATCATTTTATAGGCAGGGGCTACTTGGGAAAGGGTATGGTTATCAGCATTGATAAATTCACTGCGGTAGCCATGTTCGATAAGGTGTCTTTCCATTGGAACGAAAAGATGAAGGCACTCCAAAAAATGCTCCTCAAAGAGAAGGGCAGGCAAGAACGCGAGGAATTGAAAGCGAAAATAGACTACATGAAATCAACCGAAATGGCTGTAGTCATCAGTGCTGAAGATGCTGAAGAAGATAAATTTGCCAAACAAGGCTTGCTTATCAAACCACACCGCGACAAAATAAACGCACGCGATAAAGACAATAAAGGCATAGAAGATTATTTCAAAAGCGAAACGCACCCTTTGCGCTTGGTCTTTGTGTGTTCTATGTGGCTAACAGGTTTTGATGCGCCTAGTGTTTCTACACTGTACCTCGACAAACCTATGCAAAACCATACGCTCATGCAGACCATAGCCCGCGCCAATAGAATAACCGCCAATACCATTATGGGGGTTTCTAAAATTTGCGGAGAAGTGATAGATTATTATGGCGTTTTCCGAAACCTGAAAAAAGCCCTTGCCGATTATGCGCAAGGTTCGCAAGGTTCGGGCGTACAAGAAACCGAAATAGTCAAGCCGCAAGACTACCTCAAAGAATTGCTTAAGCAAAGCCTTGCTAAAACGCAAGAATATTGCCTAAGCGTAGGCGTTGATGCTTGGGCAGTTTTGAAAGAAAAAGACATCAATAAACGTGTAGCTCTTGCAGAACAAATAGCCGATTCGCTTTTGATAAATGACGAAACAAAGAAAACATTTATCGTGCATCAAAATACTGTTTCTAATCTTTATGCCGCCTGCAAGCCCGAAATCATAGCAGAAAAGGATTTCAAGCCTCAAGTGGAAATGTTAGAAAACTTGCGAGGCGTGATAGACCGCAAAAGGCAAATAGGAGATGTAAGCAGTGCTTCTGATAAAATTACGGAACTTCTCAATAGAAGCGTCCTTTCGGCAGAAGACGGCGGCTATTACATTGAGGAGGCTATAGAAATAGATTTGAGTAAATTAGACTATGATAAGTTGCGCGAGGAGTTTGCTAAAACACCCCTCAAACATATCGCTATTACAGACCTCAGAGAGCTAATTGATAAAAAATTAGGGCAAATGCTTCGTGTCAATCCCTCGCGTATAAACTTTGCAGAACGCTATGAGCAGTTGGTAAAAGAATATAACAGTGGCAGTATGACCGCCGATATGTTTGCGGAGGAATTGGCAGTCTTTATGCAAGACCTGAGCGAAGAAGACGAACGCCACATCAGGGAAAACTTGACTGAAAATGAGCTTGTCATTTATGACTTGCTCAAAAAATCTACGCTTACTCAGGCAGAAGAACAGCAAGTAAAACTTGCCTCCCAAACGCTTTTAGCTCGCCTCCGCGACACAAAAGACAAAATATTAGTAACCGACTGGCACAAAACCCACCAAACGCGCCTACAAGTACAAACTGCCATTGACCAAATTTTAGACAGAGAATTGCCTCCCACTTACGACACAGACACTTTCCAAGAAAAAGTATTGGACGTTTACAAATACATATTCGTGAATAGGGGGCAGTTTGTAGCGTAAAAATATGTTATTTTAGTAAAAAATTATTTACCAAAAAAGACTCATATAGAACAAGATAGTAACTGTAATATAAAATTTCACAACCACCACAAAATGTTTGAAGAACAACCTTTGCTAAAAACGCGCTACACCTTTGAGTCTGGTACAGGCAATTTAGAAGATGATAGATACATCACGCATATCAATGGGGAGATATTAGCTATCTTGATTGATGAAGAAGCGAATGAAAGTTTTATGCCAATAGGCAAGTTTGAGCTAAAACTTGTTCACATTACATTGGCTATCAATACGAATTACCCTATTTTTGATATATGCGACAGTTCAATGGATATGCGTGCCATGATGTTTCCTATCTGGGACATGGAAACAGCCGAATTAGTGCCTGAAATACAAGAAGCACTCGGAGATGACATTGGTATTACCACAAATGACATACTCATCATAAACAAGATACAAATCGTAAAAAAATACCGTGGTCTTGGACTTGCTCCAAAGGTCTTGAAAGATATTTATATGCGTTTTGAAGATGCGGTTTCGCTATTTGTATTAGAGGCTTTTCCTTTGCAAATAAATGAGGAAAGGGTTAAATATTGGAGTGAGCAAGAAAAAGAGTTCTATGCTAAAATGGATTACCAAAGTTTTACAGGTAATGAAAAAAAGAATACTAAAAAAATAATGAATATGTACAAAAGCATAGGCTTTATACATATTCCACTTGAAAAAACGGACGGTATTTTTATGTTTTCGGCTACTTGCTTAAATAACCGAAAACTAAGAAAATTGAAAATGGATTAGCTTCTGCTAACTTATCGTTACGCTTGTTACTGCGATAGGGTTTGGACCTGCTGTCCCTACAATCGTGATAGTCATTTGCTTGACTTCGTTTATTACAGCCCCTGCGATAGCATTGGCAAGTGCATCTTGGGGATTATCGCCATCTATTGCGCTTATTTCGGCTGTTTGGAAGGCATTTAGGATAGCGGTTTTCAGTCTGTCTTGTACTAATGGCATAGTGGTATTATTGGAGTAGGTTTTGGAATTTGCTTTTGATAGGCGAGAGAGCAGTGATGCTATCAGGGGCGAAAGTGCCTAAGCCTGCTGGTGTCATTACTTTGGCGGTTTCTATCCATTCAAACAAGTCATCGAGGCATTGGCGGAGGCTGTCTGTGCCATTGCTTATTTCGACCTTGCCTGTTTCGTGCAAGACTATTTTATTGCCTTTGGGCGAAATGATAGCAATGGTTTTGCCTTGGGCAATCGTAGGCTTTTCGTCTTTGGCTACCGCGCCGTACTCCCAAAGGGGAAAGCGGGCATCTCCGTTTTGGAAAGAAACCCAAACGTTGTCGCCTTTTTGCGGTAGGGCAAAGATACCATAACCCTTGCCTGCGTACACACCGCGAGGCATAGCCCAATCGGAAGCCACGCCTTCGCCAAATATTTCAGGCACTTCTACTTTCAAACGGAAGGCGAGGAGTCTGTCGTTGTTATCGGCTACCTTGCCTGCATACACACCGTTATAGATGCCTACACTTTCCAAACCGCCTTCTTGTATTTTCTTTTGGTTTTCGGTTGTTACTTTCATTTTTTTATGGTTTTGCCGTACGCATCATAGCTGATAGCCTGCGAGGGCTGTGTTTTTTCTTGCACTTTGTTGGTGCTATTGGTAGGGAAGTTCTGCGTCTTCGTCTGTTGGGCTATGTTTGGCGCAACGTTTTGGCTTTGCAAAGTAGCGGGCTTATTGCTCGCGTTCTTTTTCAGTTCGAGGGTAGTTACGAAACCGCTTTTAGCGATGGAGTGCGTTACTTTGGCTACATACCACTTGCCTTCGTGTATGTCTGCCGTACCTGCCACCTCTATAATGGTATCTGCTTTAAGGGTAGGGTTTCCCTCTACTACGAGGGTAGCCGTTAGGTCTTTCAGTTGGCTATCCTTGTGCTTCTTATTAGCGCGGTTTTGTTTTTCCTGCTTTCCGCCTACTGCAAAAATACTTTCTTTTGGCATAGTGGTTATGATTTGATAGGTTGGTTGTAACCGTTGTATTTCACAATAGGCTTGGTTTGGTTACGGCTGTCTGTCGTGGCATTACTCGCCTTACCGATTAAGGTCTTATCCAAGGCGTTGTCGTTTGTTACGGAAATAATTTGCAGTTGTTTGGTCAAGGGGTCAAGGCTTGATACGGTAGTGTTGGCACTCGCGCTTGAGTTTTCGCTATCTTTCAAAGAGGGTTTAAAACTTATGATGTTTTCGCCTAACGTGAACACTTGCTTTTGAGCCTCTTGTTCAAGTGCCAAACGGTTGAATACAAGCTCATCGTCTTTGATGTAGCAACGGAACGAGCCGTCCGCTTCCATTTGGGCAAGGTATTGCAGAAAGTCATAATCTGTTCTATTCGCTTGAGGCAACCTCTCATAAACCGTTTGTGTGGCTTCTATGAGTTTCGTCCCTAAGCCATGCGCTTTGGCTATCTCTTTGGCTATTTGAGAGGTGGTTACTTTCTGCCAAACCTTTTGCGACTGCGTTTTTTTCAGCACCTGCCCCAAGTCAAGAGCTGTAATGGTGATGTCAGTTGTCTTGCCGTAATTGTAGTCAGTGTTTGAAATACGTGCAAGGCGTAATATAGAAACCGCACCACCAATGTAGCCAAATTGAAAGCGCATCTCCTTACCTACCTTAAATGTGTCTGTGCTTAACAACTCATTCGTAACGCCTTGCAAAGATATTTTCAAAAGGTCGTCTTCTTCAGTGCAGTCCTCGTAAGCGAAAGAGGTAACGAATGGTGTTATATCCTCCTCGCCTACAAATATTTTGTAAAATGGATTATTCATAGCATTTTGAGCATTGTTGCTACAAATATACTTATTATTCTTTCTTTTTCCAAATATCGAAGCTTTCTTTGTGCCTGCGTTGGTCAGATATACGCGCATATACCATGGTGCTTTGTATGTCGCTATGCCCTAACTGCTTTTGTAGCATGGTGATGTCCATTCCTTTTTCTAAGGAAAGCACTGCGTAAGTGTGCCGTGCATTGTGAAAATTGATAGCCTTGTGTTGTGGTATTTGCGTAGTGAAGGCTTCCCCGTTCTTATAATCCACTATATCAACCATTTTATTAAAGCCACAATGCTTGAGCATTTCCTCTAACCAAACATTTTCTTTGTGGTTGATTTGGATATTAAGCGCGTATTTTATGCCGTTTCTGACAATATTTTTCGTTTCGTACTTTCTAATAATAGCGTCTGCGTATTCATTCAATACAACAGTAGTATTGTGTTTTGAACCTTTTGTTTGTGTGAATTTAATCATA
>JAYTNK010000743.1:0-4059 GCA_043748375.1 Cytophagales bacterium | reverse complement strand
CTTACGTGTATAAGTATGGGTATTGGTATCTGGATTTGGTCCAGTAACTACATATGGTGCAATCATTTTGCCCGTACAAGTTTCCAATGTTCCTCCTGTTCCTGAAACAGAGTAAGAGCCTCCAAAAGCTTGTGGTGCTATACTTACCGTATTGGTAAGAGGATCAAGGTCATATACGATAGCAATATTTGAGTCCCAAAAATTATCTGCAATGATTGTATTTGCGGCGTTTGAAGTAAAAGTAACAGTATAAGGATTATTATTATTGTAACCTGGCTCAACGCAGTTATACGCTCCTGTGAATTTACTAGTAACAAAAGCACAATCATCATCTACTATGGTAGCCGTAAATACCTTACCAATACCCGATGGTCCAGGGTATCCTATTTGTAGTCCTCCTTCAGAAATAGCGGTAATCGCAATCTGTATAGTACGGTTTTTTTCTGAAAAGACATTCGCTTTTGTCGTAAGCATAACCGTTGCTGTGGTTTTATTGGCAGGTATTACCACTGTAGTAGATGTGGCACCTGTTCCAACTCCTGCTACTGTAAAGGTAGTAGATGCATCAGCACCTGTTCCTTCAAATGTAGCTGATGCAACACCAAACGTTACTGTAAGGTCTTTGGTTATGTCAGGGGAGTTACGAGATACGACTACTGATAATGTATTCGTTGACGTATTCCCTTCAGATACACTGCCTGTTGGAGTATTAAAGGTTACGTAAGAACCATCTTTATACTGCAACTCTGTAAAGTCTTGTTCACATGCAGCCAATATGAACAAAACACCTAAAAGATATAGTTTATTTTTCATAGGTTTAAAATTAAGGTAAATGAATGAATGAATGAGTTATAACATTTGGGATACGAATATCCCAAATGTATATGATAATTTTAGTAACCAGGATTCTGCACCATGTTTGGATTGGCAAACAATTCTGCTTGTGGTATTGGATAGACGAATCTAAAACTATTGGCAGGCAATGCACAAACTATTGCATTGCAATCCAAACCTCTATTCATAGGTTGTTGCTCACGTGACAAATCAAAGAGGCGGTGTCCTTCCAAGAACAGTTCTCTTCTGCGTTCTTTCATAATACTTGCAATAAGCGCGGTGCCTGTTTCTGTACCTAAAGTAGCTAAACGAGCTGAGCGCACTTGGTCTAAGTCAGACAATGCCCCTACTTCATCAGCACCTGCTTTACGCGCACGTGCTTCTGCACGTATTAAATACATTTCTGACATACGTAGTATTTTAATGTCAGCAACTCCTGGGTTTGAGCCAGTACCTTCATATTTTTTTACTACATACCTTGGTGTGGCAGGAGTGTGAGCAGGATGTGTTTTGAAAAAGGCATTAAATCGTATATCTCCTGCATCATATAAAGCCAGCAAATCATCGGTAGGCGTGTATCCGTCTGTTTCAGCACTACGATTATAATAATTCACACCAACTGCAGGTGCGCCTGAAACGCGCGGTATTTTGAATTTAAATAATACTTCGCCAGTCGCATCAGCCCCTGTGCCATTGCCAAACATATTTTCATAAGTAGGAGATGACGATAATGTACCTACGACTTGCGTTGCATATACTTCTGCATTAACCCAATCACGCATATACATAGCTACACGCGCACGCAAAGCTTGGGCTCCACGTACTGTAAACAAGGTATTTGTTTCATAAGGGCTGCGCGTAGTTGTAGGCAGTGTCGCAATAGCTGTATTCAAATCTGCAAGAATTTGAACATACACCTCTTTCACTGTATTTCTGCTTGGTGGTGTGATAGAGGGTGTAGTCTTGATAGGAATTCCTAAGTGAGAGGCATCAGGTGTGGCATCATACCTTTGCGCAAACACTCTTACAAGATCATGGTGTGCTAACGCACGTAAAGCTAAACACTCAGAGCGGATTTGTGATTTTTGAGCATCAGATATGAGGTTAGTAGCAATACCATCTATTTTGCTCAAGATAACGTTTACCCTGTAAATAGCTAAATACGCTTGTTGGAAAAAGCCTGAAAACTCACCGCCGTCTGTTGTAAAAATAATATCTTGAATAGAACCATAGGTATTGGTAAACAGCGGTCCCTTTTTAAGATTATCTGTACTAACATCTGACAAGGCAAAGAAATTACCTGTGTAATAGGTGGTAGCGGTGAAAGCCGAATAGGCACCATTCAGTGCAAGGCTAAAGTCATTATAATCTTGAAGTGCCAAATCTTCCACCAAAACATCGGTAGGCTTCACATCAAGAAACTCTTTACAAGCAGTGGTAGAAAAAGTTATCCCCAATACAAGTGCTGTATATTTTATAAATTTTCTCATGTTTATTTCAAAATAATTTAGATAACCAAATAATTTAAATTAGATTTTTACTTAGGTTTGCTAAGTAAAAACCTAACCTATAAGTTAAAATCCGAGATCGACACCAAAAGTAAAGGTACGTGGTACAGGGAATTGTGCAAGTTGAATGTTGTTATTATCTTCAGGGTCAAATCCAGTAAACTTGGTAAAGGTCAAAACATTCTGCCCCATTACGTATGCGCGAACAGAGCGCATTTTCAAGTTTTTTGCCCAAGCGGCTGGTACATTATAGGCTAAAGTAACATTACGCAAACGCAAGAACGATCCATCTTCTATATCTCTTGTAGAGAATTGACGTGCTGCATTCAAACGTGGGATATCAGTAATTTGACCAGGTGTCATCCAAGCATTTAATAAACGAGCATTGCTATTCACGAGTGGTGATATTTGTACGTTCTCGCTAAAATAATTTTGGTTATTAAATAAAGCCTTGCCTGCCTCATACACAAAGAATACAGAAAGTTCGAGTCCTTTGTATCTAAAAGTATTGGTAAAGCTACCAAACTTAGGGGCAACAAAAGTACCTACGGGTATGTTGTTGGCTGTGTTATAGGTAGGTGTTACGTTGCCTTCTTTATCATAATACAAAGGATCGCCAGTAGCTGGGTTTACACCCGACCATTTTACGATGTAATGTGAACCATAAGGAAGCCCTACACGCACAATAGAAGTGCCTGCAACATATTCAGATTCAGCACCAAGGCTTATAATTTTGTTACGGTTCAAGGTGTGTATTACATTCACAGACCAAGTAAAGTCGCCTACTTTTAGTACATCTGCACTAAGATTAAGTTCCAATCCGCGATTTCTCATTGAACCAATATTACGGTTAATAGAAGTAAAACCCGTAGTTCTTGTAACTTGAGCGGCTACGAATAAATCCTTTGTAGCTCTGTTATAATATTCAATAGTACCTATGATGCGCTTATTTTTGAGCAATGCAAAATCTAAACCTACGTTAAAGGTTGTTTGCGACTCCCATTGTACTTCTGAATTACCAGGTACATTAGGTATAAAACCTTGTTGCCCAGCATAGTTACCACCCGCTTGATAAGTAGCCAGATAGCCAAAATCTGCAATATCTTGGTTTCCTTGCGCTCCGTAGGTAACACGAAGTTTACCATCGGTTACGATATTCGATAGATTAGCCATGAAAGCCTCCTCCATCATATTCCAAGAAGCACCAATGCTGTAGAAAGTACCATAGCGTTTATCCAAACCAAATCTTGATGAACCATCACGGCGTATGCCAATAGCCACATTATATTTTTTGTCATACGTGTAGGCGATATCGGCAAAGGCTGAAGCCAATCGGTTCAAGGTATTTCTACCACCCGTTAGAGCTAGATAAGGATTTGATGATGAGCCTTGTGTTATGCCAAAAGGTGTATCTATAAATTTGGCATTGATACCATAGCCTGTGTAGCTAAAAGCGTTTTCATTATTAGCCAAAATTTCAAAGTTAGCTGACGCTGTTACATCATGTTTATCTGCAAAGACTTTAGCATACGTAAGACTTGTTGTACCTACAAAGCTATTAGCAAGTTCTTGTTGACGTGAAATAGAACCCAAAAGCCCTGTTTCACTTAACCCTACTTGGTTTTGGTTTATAGAAGGTGCGCTAGGAAATCGTATGTCTTTTGAACTAATACTTTGTTTGAATATGTCCATAGAAAAATCGCCTCCCCAATTAGTG
>JAYTNK010000742.1:0-6792 GCA_043748375.1 Cytophagales bacterium | reverse complement strand
CCAAACATTTTGAGCGCGGTTTGGTGGATTATATCAGAGGCAAACGAAGGTTTGGCTTTCCGAATGATGAGTTTTATTTCAAATCTACAGACGAAATGAAACGCCTCTTTGCAGACTTGCCTGAAGCACTTTTGGCTACTCAAGAGATTGTAGATAAATGCGAACCGTACAAGCTCAAAAGTGAAATTTTGATGCCTAAATATGATATTCCTGCCGAATTTGAAACACAAGATGACTATTTAAGGCACCTTGCCTACGAAGGTGCGAAAAAACACTATGGCGAACCCTTCTCGCAAGAAGTAACAGACCGATTAGACCTCGAACTTAAGGTTATCAAAAACATGGGCTTCCCTGGTTATTTTTTGATTGTCCAAGACTTTATAAACGCGGGCAGGAAAATGGGCGTGTTCGTTGGTCCAGGGCGAGGCTCGGCAGCAGGGTCTGCTGTAGCCTATTGCACAGGCATCACAAACATAGACCCAATCAAGTATGATTTGCTATTTGAACGCTTTTTGAATCCTGAGCGTGTGTCTATGCCCGATATTGACATTGACTTTGATGATGAAGGCAGGCAAAGCGTCATAGATTATGTTATCAAAAAATATGGCAAAAACCAAGTAGCGCAAATCATTACCTACGGCACGATGGCGGCAAAAATGGCTATCAAGGACGTAGCCCGCGCTTTAGATTTGGACTTGCCTACCTCGAACCAACTCACAAAGTATGTTCCCGAAAAAGCAGGCACAAAATTGGGTGTTGCCTATAAAGAGGTACAAGAACTCAAAGAAATTTTAGCCCTTACCGAAGACCCGCGCACCAAAGTTTTGCAAGATGCATTAGTATTGGAAGGCTGTATTCGCGGTACGGGTATCCATGCTGCAGGGGTGATTATTGCGCCCAAAGATTTATTAGAATGTGTGCCTATTTGCACTGCCAAAGATTCTGATTTATGGGTTACACAATTTGATGGCAAAATAGTAGAGAGCGCAGGTATGCTCAAAATGGACTTTTTAGGGTTAAAAACCCTGACCATTATGAAAGATGCCTTGAAAATTATCAAGAAAAATAGAGGAATTGATATTGATTTAGATACCATTCCGATGGACGACCTCAAGACTTTTGAACTCTACCAAGCAGGTAGCACTATCGGGACATTCCAGTTCGAGTCAGAAGGTATGCAAATGTACTTAAAGCAATTAAAACCTACCAATATGGAGGACTTAATTGCCATGAACTCTCTTTATAGACCTGGTCCGATGGACTTTATCCCGTTGTATATTGAAAGGAAGCATGGCAGGGAAGTTACAGAGTTTGCGCATCCGTTGCTGGAGTCGCTGTTGGGGAGGACGTTTGGTATTATGGTGTATCAAGAGCAAATTATGCAGACGGCACAGGTTTTGGCGGGTTATTCATTGGGCGGAGCAGATTTATTGCGCCGCGCTATGGGTAAAAAGAGTAAGGATGAAATGGATAAACAGCGCGAAACATTTATAAAAGGCGCGAAAGAAAAAAATGATATTCCTGATACGAAGGCAAATGAAATCTTTGACATCATGGCGAAGTTTGCTGAGTATGGTTTCAACCGCTCGCACTCTGCCGCGTACTCGGTAGTAGCCTATCAAACGGCTTACTTGAAAGCGAACTTTCCTGCCGAATACATGGCTTCAGTACTTTCGCATAACATGAGCAACATTGAAAAAATTACTTTTTTCTTGGAAGAATGTCAAAAAATAGGCGTGCAGGTATTGGGGCCTGATGTAAATGATAGTGATGTAGATTTTTCGGTTAATGAACAAGGACAAATTCGCTTTGGGCTGGCAGCCATCAAAGGAACAGGCGAGGCAGCCGTAGAAGGTATCATGGGAGAGCGCGCCCAAAATGGCAAGTTCAAAAATATTTTTGATTTTGTACAACGTCTTACTACCAAAGCCTTGAATAAAAAATCATTGGAAAGTTTGGCACAAGCAGGCGGATTTGATAGTTTTGAGCTGGATCGTGCCACCTACTTTACCGCAGGGCAAGACGGCGCGCCCTTCATAGAAAAACTCATGAAATATGGGAATGCTTACCAAAGAGATAAGGAAAACACAGGCGCATCTTTGTTTGGAGGTAGCACGCAAGCCCAAATCGCTACGCCTCCCATACCGCAAGGAGAGCCTTGGGGCAAACTTGAAAAGTTGAATAAAGAAAAGGAAGTCGTAGGTTTTTATATTTCAGGACATCCTTTAGACCAATACAAAACTGCCATTTTGAGCTTTCGCGCTATCCCTTTGGCGCGTATAGGCGAGTTTGACAAGCAGGAGATTCACGTGGCAGGTATTGTTGCCAATAAAAATATCAAACAAGGCACGAAGGGCGCGTTTACTATTTTTACCTTAGAAGATTACCAAAGTTCTTTAGAGTTCGCCCTGTTTGGCAAAGACCATGACACCTTGGGCGAAACGATACAAGTAAACCAAATTTTGCTCATCAAAGGCAAGGCGCAAATGAGCTACAGAGGCGATAAGTACGAATTGCGCATCAATCAGGTGCAAAACCTTGAAGAGGTAAAGGGCAAACATTGCAAAGGAGTCCGTTTGCATATTGACATCAAACAACTCAACAGTAGTTTTATTACTTCTCTACGCGAATTGATATTGCAATATGCAGGCGAGACTCCCCTACACGTTACGCTCTTTGACTCTGAAGAAAAATATACTACCGAACTTACCTCCCAACGCTATCAAGTAAGCATTTCTGACACGTTTTTCAGCAAGTTAGACGGTATGAAGTTGGAGTATAAGTTGGTGTTTTGAGTATATATACCTACTCTTCTTTTATTTTTTCTAATATCAACTCCACTTTTTGATAAACGATTTTAGCATCTTTGTTAGTAATCTTTTTTACCCTGTCATAGTCAGCATTGTTTCGTTGCATTCGCAAAAATGATAAGTCCTTTCCAATTTCTTTCAACTCCTCATTGGTAAACTCTGGTAATTTATTGGGAGAAGGTAACTCCGCTTTTTGAAAAATACTAATCAAATCGGCATGATTTGAAGTAAAGCCTTCTTTGCTCTTATTCATACAAGTTTTGAGACATAATATATTGTACAATGCGTAATAAGCCTTTCCAATACTCGCTCTTGCATAAACTTCACCTTCTTTCTCCAGTAGTTCTTTGGCTAAAGAAAAGTATTCATTCCAATCAAAATCAGCCATATACAGTCTATGTTGTTATTTTGGTAAATCTACAATAGAAACATATTTGCAAAATGTACGGTTCTTCAAAGCCTTTAAGTGCTTAAACATAGACACCATAATTTTAGAAGATTCGCGTATGGGAAAATCAGTCAAAACATAGATAAAAAGCGTTTCTTTATCCCATTCGTGGTCAGTATAAAGCTCAAATTTAATGTCAGAAGCAGGAAAGAAATTGCCTATCAAAGCTATAGTTTCTAAAACGGCATCTTGAATGCCATGCTTTTCTACAAAGAGTTGTATTTGCAAATCTTCATGAAAAAGTACAGTGTAGCTTTTTGGAGTGTAGAAAGCCAAAGTGCCTCTATACTCCAAAGATACATTTATAGTTTTAAAATCGGTTTTTAATTCTAATAAAGGTTTTGATTTAGCATAAGTATCAATAAACGCGATGGTTGCTTTTGGAATTTCTACTGGAATATACATATTTTTTAGTTGTTAAATGTAGATTTAACCTTATCTGTCAAACTATTCTCAAAAATGCTCTCAATTTTTCCGTGTGCATTGTCTAACCATTCTGAAAAATTATTGAAAGATATCAGCGTTGCGTCCACAGTCGTATAGGCTATATCAAACAACATAGGAGCAGACATATTAGGTTCAGGTAATAGAGTTGCTTGTTGGATTGCTAAAAAATCTCTTTGATTTTCAAAAGGTATCTCAAGAGCCATTTGTATGGAATTTGGTAAGATTGTTACATCTTCAGGTATATGAGGGCGTAGTATAAATATTTCCTTCATTGCTTGATAACTATGTTGCTCACCAGCGTTTAGTTTGTTGATGTATCTTAAAGATAATCTTTGAAATGTTTGAGGATGTATCAAGTTTTTGTAGGCTTCAAAACAAAAAAGAATATGCTCTTTAAATTTATCCCAAAGCATATAAGGCTTTACGGTATTCAATAACAACAAATCATTTGAGAAACGTACTGAAAGATTTTGTTCATGGTTTTCGCCTTTCAGCACATATTGTGGCACAGATGCTTGTTGAATACCATTTGGGGTTACTTCTATACGTATTTGCTCGCTTTTTTCCGTTTTTTTGTTTGGAAATTTATCTTTTATTGCTTCATAATATTGACTCGGGTACATTACATCCCACTCTTCGTTATTACTTGTAAAACGAATTTCACACACTGCTTCCACAAATGGAGGGTTATTATAAGAAGTCATAGGAATAATTATGTATTGTTAATACCTTTGCAAAGATATGCTTTTTAATCAAAAAAGCAATGAAAAATTTTGTTGTTTTCTTTCTCCTGCTTGCTTGTTCGCCTACAGGCAGGCAAGCACCAAAACAACCTTGTCAATACTACCAAGTACGTGCATTTCAGTAAGTTAGACGGCATGAAGTTGGAGTATAGTGGATGTTTTAGAGTAGCGTTTAGTAGGCAAGGGTAAAAACTTGCCTTGCCTACCAAGTATGCTCTCTGACGCGCTTTTTAGTAAGACTAAAAAAAGAGCTATATTTGCATAAAAAAGAACGTTATGGGTTACAGCAATTACAAAAACCTTAAAACAAACCCTCAAAAAGTTGAATTTAGAGGAGTTAGACTTGCCTTTGTTTCCTACTTTGAAGCTCGTAGAGCCTTCAGATTGGCTTGTACAATTATTTTTAAACGAATAGACGCAGGCAAAGCACTAAAAACTATATTGCATCATTTTTTAGTTAATTCCGCTTGCTTTCTCATGCATCACCTACAGGCAGGCAAGGGCTAATAAACTTGCCTCCCAAAGATATAAAATAACCATTTCAGACGCGCTTTTCAGTAAATTTTTCAAATATAGAATTTTAGTCCTCATGAAAAAAATTCCCTCTATACCCTTTATTGATTTCACAAAAGCGATTGAACCTACGCTATTTACTGGTTTTTTAAAAGGAACGTTTATTTCCTTTTTATACTTTTTAATAGGTATTGCCCCCAATTTTTTATTGGGATTTTTGGAGATACAACAAAAAGGCTATTCACAAACCATTATTATAGTCTTTTTTGCTACTCCTGTTATAGGATATTTGCTTTTAGGCGTAAAAAAAGGATTGCAAAAATGTGCCAATTATTTTTGGAAGCATTTTTTAGAATCTTTTGTGCACCGTTATGTTGCCCCAGAAATAGCCATTGCATTGATACGGACTGCCACGCAGACCGCTGCTGTTGAAAAATTAACAGGCGAGGTTTTGGTAGATAAAATCAGCCATGCCATTATTTTAAAATTAGGCGTAGAACATCATTTGATAACCAAAATACTGAAATTTTTACTTAAAATTGTCATCAAGCAATATGTATTTGATGTTACCAAAAATACAAGTAGTGCCATACTACAAGAAACTTTGGCGCAGGAAATTTATCAAAAAATAAACGAAAGTTATCAAAAACAGGTGTCAAGCCTAAAATTCGGTTCTTCCTTGTTGGAAGGGATAGTAACTTGGGTACTACCCTTTTTGATTTATTTTAATGTGGGGCTTGTATTGTGGTATTATCTCCAAAATTGGTGGCTCTAAATAACAGGTGGAGTTATTGATAATCAATGAATTAGCAAGACTATAATTATTACATTCAACGCGCTTCCGTAAATCTTAGTAGAACCATAAAAACCACCACAAAAATGGAAAGACACGATTATTTAATCCACGAGATTGATGCCCTTGCCAAAGCCATAGCCAAACTATTGGCTGCTTTATCGGGCATCAAAGGAAAAGGAAAAGCCGATGAGGTACAAGAAATGGTAAGCGAAGCACTAGAAAAATCATTTAAATTAAGTATTAGTGCCTTGCTTGCCATACCTGTAGGCTATATGATAGAAACCTTACAAGCAAGCGAATATACTTCCGTGCATTGGGAACAATGGGCAAACGTGCTTTTATTGCTCGCTAATGAACTACACCTTGAAAATCCATTTTGTCCAGATAGTGCTGTGCTTTATGAGAAGTGTTTAGAAATTTATGAACATCTCAATACTTATAACGACACCTATTCGTACAACACGCACTTGAAAATAGAACGCATAAAAAAATTAGGCATTGTAGGAAAGTAATTTTAAGCCTACCACCAACACATCATCAATTTGCTTTTCTTGTCCTTCTTCTCGCCAAGCCAGAAATATATCTTGCAACAAGCTTGCCTGCTCATTCTCGCTTTTTGTATGATGTTGTGATAATAATTCTCTAAAACGAGCTACTCCAAATTTCTTGTTTTGTTTGCCTCCAAATTGGTCTTGAAAACCATCAGAAGCCATATATACCCAAGAAATACGTTGAGTGGATAAAGTATGTGGAGTGAAAGTATGGGCTTTTTCACGTTGTTCACCGTGCGTTCTCCCAACGATTATCATATTCGCCAAATCAGTGTTGTATTTTTGCATATTCATTCAACGTAAAATATATCACACAAAGATAACAAAAAAGATGAAATTACTTATTTCTCGTTCTTAAAATGTTTGATAGTAGCTCTACATGATATTTTTTATTTGTCTAATTACTAGAAGGTAGCATGGACAGCTTCGGTTTCCTATGGGTATTGGATGGCTATTATAGTTTTTATAGATATTATAGTTTTTA
>JAYTNK010000741.1:0-2229 GCA_043748375.1 Cytophagales bacterium | reverse complement strand
CAGGCCCCGTAGTTGCAGGAGTGATAGGCAAAAATAAATTTGCCTACGATATATGGGGCGACACAGTAAACATAGCCAGCCGTATGGAAAGTAGCGGCGAAATAGGCAAGGTGAACATATCAGGTGCCACATACGAATATGTGAAAAGCTATTTTAATTGTACGCATAGAGGCAAGGTAATGGCAAAAAACAAAGGCGATATAGATATGTATTTTGTGGAAGGCAAGTCATCTCTTTTGCAAAGTGTGCAAAACCTTATCAATACAGATAAACCCTAACCTTCGCAAGAAGGCTCACAAAATATTGTGCTTTTCTATTTTATAAAAAATAGATAAGCAATAGTTTAGCTTCGTACTTCGTTTGATGGCAGATGCAAAGTTTCTTTTTATTATTATGTTGTGTAGTCTTTGCTTGGCAGGCAAGCTACGCTCAACGAATGCCCAAAACAAAGCCTATTCCACAAGGCGCGACTGAAGGCTACACAACTGTAGGCGTACAACTCAACGCATGGCAGTATATAGGTGATATTCCGTCTGATTTCCGTTTTGCACGTCCAGGCATTACGGTTTTCTTTGCACGCAAAGTAAGTGCGCATTGGCATACGCGCCTTCAACTTTCTGTGGGTAGAGTAGAAGGCGATGATGCTATTGCCTTGCCTACTTCAGGTTTGTATGCCCGTAATTTACACTTTCAAAATAACCTAAAAGAACTTGCTGGATTGCTTGTCTATGAGTGGAAAGGTAGCTATGCCAAACACCACAAACGCACTACGTTCACCCCTTATTTTATAGGAGGCGTTGCGCTGTTGCACCATAATCCACGCGCCAAACTGCCCACAGATGTAGATAATGTATGGGTAGATTTGCAAAGCGTTGGCACAGAAGGGCAAGGGAGAATAGGATATGCCAAACCATATAGCAAAGTGCAAATCACTATTCCTGCAGGTATCGGCTTTCGCTTCCGAACGCCCGACAAACGTTGGGATTTTGCCATAGAAGTATTGCCACGTTATACTTTTACCGATTATATAGATGATGTAAGCGGGCAATATCCCGACATGGCTGACCTTGCCAATCCTTGGAGTATCCGATTATCGAATCGTAGCCTTGAAACTACACACGCTCGCAACAATACGCCTCGCCCTACAGACCAACTAACAGCCACATTTGGCTCGCCTACCACCTATACAGGTTTTGATGGGCGTACTTATAGCACATTGCCTGACTTTATCAGAGGAAAAGACAGTAGGGGAAATCCAGACACGAAAGACTTTTACGTTTCGTATGGATTTCATCTGAGCTATATTTTGAATGTGGGCTTAAAATGCCCGCAGGCAAGGTGGTAACCTCTAAGATGCGGTAAAATTTCCCAAAAGTTTGCAACTTTCGAGAAATTATAAGCAAAAGGTAGGCAAAGATAATACTTGTCTGCATTATGGTTTTGGAAATATGCATAACGAAGCATTAACTGTCCATTTTTTCTCACCTAAAATAGGAAAATTAAAAAATATAATTTTATCTCAATAAAAATCATCGAGTAGAGTACCCGAGTAATTACAATTTGAGCGATATTCAGGCAAGTTGCAATCCTTCCCGTACATTTTCCCTACAGACTGCCTTTTTGTTAAGGGTAGTCTTTATTTTTGCAAAAAAAACGCTTTGTTATGAAAAAACAACTTCATTTTCTCCTACTTTTAACTTGCCTACTATGCACAGGGCAGGCAAGCCAAGCTCAAGATAGCCTTGCCTACCATAACCGAAAACACACTCTTACCAACACATTTACAGTTGAGTATATAGATTTAGACATCACAAAACCTGTTTACAAGGCTATAGATGCAGTCATAAAAGATAGTATCAGGAAATATTTAGACGATTTTATTGTTTTTAGAAAATATCAAAATGAGCCTATAGGGAAACCTCATTTACCCAAACACAATCAAAAAAAAGGCAACACCAACCAAGAATGGTCGTATTCTTCTCACATAAGTACCAAAATAATAAGCAATACTCCTCAATACCTCATTGTGTATATTCGGGTTGGTGCGTGGGCAAGTGCAAACAATGGGAATGGTTTTGTAAATATTAGAACGCTCAATTTCAAGATAGAAGGTGATACTTTCAAACAACTTACACTTGATGATGTGATAAAAGATAAAGAGCAATTAGTAAAACCTTTTTGGAAAGGATTTGTAAAACAAGGCAGGGAACAAGCAGAAGCAGATGATTA
>JAYTNK010000740.1:0-3163 GCA_043748375.1 Cytophagales bacterium | reverse complement strand
CGCCATTTGCGAACCACTTTGGTAGGTAAATAACATAGGGTAAATATGTGCATTCAGCAAAAGATTTACACCTAAAATAGTAAAAAAAGAAGGGAAAATCAAGCCTTCGTATTTGCTTTGTGGTTGAAATAAAAAATGTATTGTACCTAAAAAGGCTAAAACTAAACCTGCTAAAACAAACATATTATCCAACGGAAATACATAAACGCCTAATAAAAATGCTAACCCCCACAATACAAAGCAAGTGAAAATTTGAAATCCATTACTCCATCGAAAAAAAGTAGGCTTAGGATTTTCTATAATGGCGATGATATAACGCGCTGTTAGCAAAGCCACCAACGGGAAAAATACATAAATGTAATGAGGCAGTTTGTATTTAGAAAAAGAAAGGGCTATAAATGGTAAGATAATGCCGCCCAATGTCAGGGCTTCTTGAGCAAGTGTAAGACGAAATTTAGCATGCCAAACCTCTTTAAGTGCTATAAATAAGGCAGGAAAGAACAACAATGCCCACGGCAAAAAGCTCCAAATAAAACTATGCACAAAGAAAAAAGGGTCTTGTATTTCGGGTTCATGCGAAGTATTGATAAAGTCATTCTGTCCCGTAAGTCGCCCAAAACTCTGCGACCAAAAATAAAAATAAAGACCAGATTTTTGCTTGCCCCCATTTATTATCTTTTCGGGGTGCATATCAAATTGTTGATACAAGCCATAACACATTGGCGAAATTACTATCAATACGATAAGCAAACCCACCAACCACTGCCAACGAAAAAAAGAACCCCACTTTCTTTTGAGTACAAAATCTGTACTAAATGCCAACACAGGCACCATTAAACCTATCGGACCTTTTGCCAACATAGCTAAACCAATGCCTACAAAACCTAAAAATAGGGGCAACATTTTCTTAGTCGTTTCAAAAAGTGAAAGTTGCCATATAGCAAATATCAAACTATCTGCCAACATAGTATCTGTACGAACATCATGGTGTATCAAAAAAAATGCTTGGCACGACACCAATAACAACGCAGCAAGCCTACCTACACGCACGCCATAATACATTTTGCCTAAACCAAAGGTAGAATATGCCCCTAAAATAGTAAACAATACGGGAAAAATACGATAAGCGAAATTTGAAACTCCCCACAAACTAAAGGAAAGACTTGTAAACCAAAATAAAAGCGGCGGTTTGTCCAAATAATCTTTGCCTCTCTCAAATATTTGTAGATAGCTGCCTGTAGCCTGCATATCGCGCGAGATAGACGCATATTGTGCTGCATCTACGTCCATAATATCTAAAAAACTACCTATTATATATAGGACACCTACCGAAAGGAACGCAAGTGTGTAAAATAAACGGCTGTCGTCAATAAGCGGAAGTTTCATTTTTTCTTTCTTTTTTTTATGCAAAAAAATTGGTTGTCTGACAATTTTTGTGCGGATGTTTTTTGAGTAGGGGCAATCCCTTATGGTTGCCCTTTTTGTAAGACAAAATCTTTATTTTACCTAATTTTTAGTATGTTTATAGCGCAAAATGTGTTAGAATAGTCAGGGCAACCACAAGGGTTGCCCCTACACTTTTTATCACCACAAAAATTGTCAGAGAACCGAAAAATTTATGCAAAGATATACTATGTTTTTTACAACCTGCCTCTTGCGTATAATTGCCACCATGCGAATAGCTCCATAGCAAGCGCGATACCCACATGAATAATCATTCCACCATATACACTGCGCGAATAATAAGCAAACATACCCAAAATAAAGCCTCCCGCCACTGAGCCGATGGTTTCAGGCAAGGGCTTCCAAAAGTGTAAAAATGCATACACACTTACCATTACAAACACACTGCCATTGCCCACGTATTTTGCAAGGGCAAATACGATAAAACCTCTGAAAAATATCTCTAAACTTAAAAATTGAAACACATAGCTTACCTCGTAGCTTCCCACAGTCCAAATAGGCGAAATACCCCAATAGTTTTCGGCAGTTGCTGGGCGATATCGTGGATAAGTTATTAAAAAATCCTCCCGAAATGATGCCCACCACAATAAGGGCATCATACCTAAAAGCATCACAAAATACAAACTTAGCTTAGTGTTTTCAGCATTACAACCATAAAAGTGGGTTTCTTTTAATTCAGAAGTCCACCAACCATACAGCAAAGGAATTAATAAATACAAACAAATAGTTTGCAAATTATAGCTTATTTTATGAAAAAACAAACGGGTAGCGGGATTTTGCTCAAATCCAAAAATATAGGCTAAACGCCCATATTGATTTAGATATAAAACGGCTATAATGCTTATGGAAAGTACCCAAAAGCCACTTGCCTGCCAATAACCCCAAGTATGTGTACAAATGCTATACAATAATAATGTAAAAAAATACGGCAATGCGTAAAAACCAATCCCTTTTAGTACATAATGAGTATGCTGAAGGTTCGGCGGAGCGATGCCTAATCCATAACGTATTGTTATAGCTGTAAATAAAAAGGCAAGCCAAGGCAGCCAAAAGTGCCATGTGGGTGTTTCTCCTATATAACGCGCGAGTTGATGGAACATAGCCTAAAACCTTCTGCCAAGCCAGCTCAAAAACTCTTGTGTACTGTCTTGGTCAAAATCCCAATTATGTTGTAGAATATATTGATTGGTCAATCTACGTGCTTCTTCGTAATTAGGGCTTTTGTCTATTTTTTCAAGCGCATCTTGGAAAGCTAAATTATCGCCTCCAAAAAGTTCGTCTATAAATGTGAATTTCTCATGTAAAGGTATTGCCTCCAATAAACTACTAATTTTATCTTGCCTGTATTGGATAACAATCGTTTCTTTGGGTTGTGCTACGGTTGGCTCTACTTTATCTTGGTTATTGTCGCCAATCTGTTCAAAATAAGAGGCAGTATCGTCTTTTTCTACCTCAATGGTAGGCAAGATTGGTTCGATAATAGCCACAATTTCCTCTTTTTCTACCTCAATGGCAGGCAAGATTGGTTCAATAATAGCCACAACTTCCTCTTTTTCTACCTCAACGGTAGGCAAGATTGGTTCGATAATAGCCACAACTTCCTCTTTTTCTACCTCAATGGCAGGCAAGATTGGTTCGATAATAGCCACAACTTCCTCTTTTTCTACTTCAATGGTAGGCAAGATTGGTTCGATAATAG
>JAYTNK010000739.1:0-1640 GCA_043748375.1 Cytophagales bacterium | reverse complement strand
ACCACAACCTAGCGAGTTTTTTGGTGGTTGGGTTACCTCTGATATCGTAGGGCCATTCAAAGGAGGGGAAGGTACATGGGAGTGGTAATGGCAACCGTCAAAAAAATATAAACGCTGTAAGCAATACCTACAGCGTTTATGGAAACCTAACTAATCAAAAATTTACAATTATGAAAACCTATTTGTATAACAACCTTGCAAAGATTTTGTTTAAGAAAGTTTAAAAAAAATAATAATTTAAGTGACTATACCTTGAACCTTCATAGTTCTTGTAACCTCTTAACCATTTACTTTTTTATAATCGGCTAAGAATTTCTCCAAACCTATGTCAGTAAGTGGATGTTTAAGCAACGCCATGATAACGTTGAGCGGGCAAGTTGCCACATCAGCCCCCAATTCTGCACATTTTACAATATGCATCGTATGGCGAATAGAGGCAGCCAAGACCTCAGTTTCGAAGCCGTAATTTTGATAAATATTTACAATTTGCTCTATAAGCAATAAGCCATCGGTACTCGCATCATCGAGCCTACCAATAAAAGGCGAAACGTAACTTGCGCCAGCTTTCGCGGCAAGCAATGCTTGACCTGCCGAAAACACGAGCGTACAATTTGTACGGATATTGCGGTCAGCAAAGTATTTGATAGCCCGAATACCGTCTTTTATCATGGGAATTTTCACGACAATATTCTCATGAAGTTCAGCAAGTTCTTCTCCTTCTCGGAGCATACCTTCATAGTCAGTAGCTATAACTTCTGCGCTTACATCACCTTCTACAATGTTGCAAATAGCGACATAGTGTGCCAAAATATTATTTTTGCCTTGTATGCCCTCCTTTGCCATGAGGGATGGGTTGGTGGTTACACCGTCTAACACGCCAAATTCATGTGCTTCGCGTATTTCTGCAAGATTAGCCGTATCGATAAAGAATTTCATAAAAAACGATAAGAATTTGAATTTTTTGCAAAGATACGGCAGAAATTCAATTTATGCAAGTATATTTGAATGTACAAATACAAGCCTTGCCATGCCTTTTAAAAACACACTTGCTTTTTCGCTTTATTTTATATTTTTTTGTTTAAGTATTACAAGCCATGCACAAACAAGCGACTCTACCAAGCAGGAGCTTGCCTACTGGTATAAACATCCTGCCGAATGGAAAGCGCATAAAAACGACTTATTAAAAAAGAAAGAGTTTCATAAAAAGCAATTAGATTCTGCCAAGAGCTTCCAAGTTTTTCGGCATAAATTGCAAGAAACGTATGACAATATAGCCGATAGAGCGGAAATAGCTGACTCGCTGACGCTTGCCTGCATAGGGCAAAAAACAGCCCTGCTCAAACAAAAAAGCAGGGATAAACATAATCTTATATTCAAAATACAAATCCAGTTGGCAAAAAAGCATGAACTTGACGCGTATGCACTTCCAAACACCTACTTAACGATTGAAAAAATAGATAAAGGGCAAAAACGATATATGCTTGGAAAGTTTAATATTTATGAGGAAGCGCAAGCTTTTATTGAAATACTGCGAAACAATGGAGCTACAGTATATTTAGTAGCCTATAAAAATGGACATCGCGTTCAAAACTTTGCACAATATTTAGATTGAATAATTGAATATGTGGTGAAAACCAAAC
>JAYTNK010000738.1:0-7029 GCA_043748375.1 Cytophagales bacterium | reverse complement strand
AAACACCACACAACGGCACAACTCGCAAAGATATTAAAAAAATAGCCACAACAAATTGCTGTGGCTATTTTTTACTTATTTCTTATCAATAAAAGGTCTTTCTTATCAATTTGAGGATTGTAGCGGTCGCAAATATACATATCTCGCAACCCATCTCCATTAAAATCGCCTACAGCGATGCCAAGCGCATCTCGTGTATATTCCTTGCCTGCTACTTGGGCGGTTTCGTCCGTGAAATAGCCTTTTCCGTTGTTGAGGTAAAATTTTATAGCACCTCCAAAGACCTTGCCTATGATAAGGTCAGGCGCACCATCTTTATTTACATCTTCAAAAACTGCTTCAATCGTATGGTCTGTATCTTTGGGCAGTTGCTTCTCTGTAACATCAGTAAAAACACCTTTGCCATTGTTGAGATAGAGCCTATTTTGTGGATTTTTTGTGCTTCTGAAGTTTACATTGGCAAGGAAAATATCCAAATCGCCATCTTTGTCAATATCTGCGAACGCTATTTTGCGCGTTTCCAAGTCCTCGCCTGTAGGCAAGTTTTTTTGTGTGATGTCTTTGAAATTTCCTTTGCCATCATTTTGATACAACACATTGCCGTCTTCATTGGCTTCGAATAGGTCGAGGTCGCCATCTTTGTCTATATCCAAAAGAGCCAAATCTTGGGTAACACGGTTTAGTTTGGGCAGGCGTTTTTCGGTTTCGTCTTTGAAATTGCCCTTGCCTACGTTGATAAAAATGCTGTTTTGTCCATTGTTGCCAAAGATAATATCTTGCCTACCGTCTTTGTTTATATCACTGGCTATGACTGCATTTGCCTCCGAGTCAGGGAATTTGAAAGTGGCTTCTTTGAAAAAACCTTTGCCATCATTCAGGTAAAACTCGTGTACTTTGTCGTCCTCACTACAAAACAACAAGTCCACAAAACCATCTCCATTCAAATCTTCCGTTACTACGTCTTCGCTGTCGTGGCTTACTTGAGGCAATCTTTTTTCAGATTCATCTGCAAAATTGCCTTTGCCGTCATTGATAAGCAAAGTATTGGGCTTAAATTCATTTGCCAATACAATATCCAAATCTTTATCACCATCAATATCTATAGCCCTTACGTCCATGCTCGGATTTTTCGCACCCATGTCAGCGAGTTGATTGCTGGCATCTTGGTAGGTGTAAGTTTGTTTGCTGTTTAGTGGTTTAGGCAAGGTTTGGTTTATCCAATCCGCCACATAATCAAATATTTTGGCATTGAAGCGCGTAGAGGCATATTGTTGAAAGACTTGTGGATTGTCTTGCATTTTGACAAACTCTTCCATTGTGCCTATTTCCTCAAAGGTATGCGAGGATTTGGGTGCTAACCAAAACGTGCCATGATTGGGTCTTTTGCGGTTGATGTATTGAATTAAATCCTCATTATCGCGTGAGTTGTTGGCGGCAATATCGCACTCACCATAAATTGCCAAGCTATAATTTTCATAATTGCCCCACGCTTTTGCCATATTGTATTCGTTTAATTCTCGGAACGTTTTGATATGCCTGCCTGATGCACCTGTTTGGTTTTGAGGATTATAGCTCAAGATGTGTTGCATAGCCATCATACCCAATGGGTCTTTCGCGATTTCTTCTATGGGTTTATTGCCATAAAAAAACTCCATCACATAGGGCTTAAATTCCTCTACATTTTCGCGCAATTCGCCCAAATCCTCGCCTCTGTATTGGAGTTGAATCATATACGCATCAAACAAATATTCCTGCCAAGGTTTGTAAAGTGAACCGTAAATAATAACGCCTTTGGGTTGGTATTTTGCACCCAAAAGTGGCGCAGTATTGCCTCCCATTGAGTGTCCAAAAAGAAAGATAAAATCTTTCTCTACATAGCTCAAAGTAAGCAAGTTATCATACCCCGCTTCGTACATTTTCATTTCTTCGTGGAAACCCATTTGGCTGCAGTCAGGCGTATTGAGGTTGTCGCCCATATCGCCTTTTTCCATTCTATAAACGGCAAAACCGCGTTCTACTATCGCATCAATAGCTTGTTTGGTTTTGTCGAGTTCTTGCATATTGTCCAACGAATAACAAGGAAGTCCTTGCAAAAAATACACTGTAGCAAGCGGTTTCTTATTTTTGGGTGCTTTGTAAATGGTTCTTACATAGCCCTCTTTGTACTTAAATTCGCTGTATATTACGTCAGCTGTAGGGCTTGTTTCTTTGGGGCGTTCTACGACCTTGCCTACCAATTTCTGCTCTTTTTGCGCCCTCAAAACAGTGATTTCTATAGCCTCGCCTGCCCGCAGTTTTCGGGCAATAGGAAAGAGTTGCGCAGGGGCTTCGATGGTTTCGGTATTGACTTTGGTAATGATGTCGTTTTTTTGAATACCCAATTTATCGGCAGTTGTATTAGGCAATACATTGAGTATCAAAGCACCTTTGTTGTTGTTAAAGAGGTATTGCAGACTGTCAGGCACTTTTTGGTAAAAAGCCACTCCCAAACCGCCTTTTCTTTGGATATTTTGGGAAAAAGCAACTTGTGCAAAGGCTATCAAACATAGCAATAAAAAAGATTTTTTCATGGCAATAGGGCAAAATTTTGAGTGCAAAGATAACTTTGCTTGCCTAAAATCATTTGTCAAATCCTGCTAATTTTTTGGAAGTTTTGGGAAAAGAGGTGTATATTTGCGATGTTTAAGGTTCTTTCTATATGTCAATATGATGTTTCACAAAATTTTACTCGTTTTTTTGATAAATTTAACCACTATGGAAAACGTACAAGGACAGAAAAGTATGCGCAAAAATTTAGTATGTACGTGGAAACTTACTCATACGGAGGTAATATTGTTGAAAAAAGATGCAGGTGAGGCTAAAATAATAGACTATAAAATACTCAAACAAACTTTTGACGCACAAAATTTAATAGGTTATACATCTTTTCTAACTTTTACAAAAGATAATATTTGCTATGAAACCGAAGATGGCGAAAAAAGACCTTTTACAAATGCTTGGAAAATTGTAGAAGGTAAAATTATGGTAGGAAATATTAATGCGGATTTTGTCCTAAAAAAGAATGTATTGACAATGACTTCTGTTATGGATATACTCCAAATAGTGAGTACCTACACAAAAGAAGAATAGAGTATATATACAATAATTTTTAAAAGATTATCCTGCCTTCGAATTAAAACACCTCTTACAAAAGGAGAAGCATTGGCAACAGAAACCGAAAATAAGGACTTCTATATCAAACGTGAACCTAACAATAAATTTGAGGTAAAGGTGATTGTCAAAAATATTACAAAGCCTGCTATCAAACTTCATTCTGACGAATTTTAAATTTGGCATAGGCTTTCGCACGGTTTTTTATGTGAGTGGGATTGCCTCAAAATATTTCGCCTCTTGTCTAATATCTTGCCTGCCTAAAATCATTTGTCAAATCCTGCTAATTTTTATGAAAATAAAACCTTGCCTGCCCAAACTTGCTCTCAAAGGTGTGATATATCCTTGCCTGCCTGTTTTAATAAATAGATATAAAAATCTTGCATATTATTGATATACGTGCCATTTAGGGTAATAGTATCTTTATCATGTGTGATTTTTATGTTGTAAGAAAATCTATTTTTTATCAAAATAGCCTGTCGGATTTCTATTAAAGGTATGTGAACCGCTGTTTTTATATAAGTATTTCGTATGGTAAGCATTTTGTTATCACAAGAATAATCATACAAGTAATTTCTTACCATATACACATTTCCAAGCGCACACATAATCATCACCAAGTAAGGTAAAAACAACAAGCCTGAATTTGAACGGAATATAAAAGTAATACTAAACGCTAAAAAAATTGCTGCAAACATAGCTATAAATACAATAGACGCAATAGGAGAAAAGGTAGTTTTCATATAAAAGTAAATATAGGTAAGATTTGGGTGAAATGTAATCTTGCCTGCCTAAAATCATTTGTAAAATCCTGCTAATTTGCTTTCTGCAGTTTTCGTAGGCGAGATAGCAAACCGTTTTTTGAAAGCCTTGCTAAAACTATGTATATCCACAAAACCTGTTTCGGTAGCCACTTCTGTAACGGCATAATTGCCTGTTTTGAGTAAATTCCAAGCCTTTTTAAGACGTGTTTGTATAAGGTATTGTTGGGGTGTGATGCCAAAAGTAGTTTTGAATAACCTGAAAAAATGATATTCGGAAAGCCCTATTTCTTTGGCTACTTCCTTGATTTGGATAGGCGCGTATAAGTTATTTTCTAAAAAGGCTTTGCCAAGCGATACTTTTCGATACAAATCTTTGCGGGTATGGTGTTTTATGGTGTTGATGTTGTACAGTTGTGAGATAATAGGGGCGTGGTCTGTTACGATATTTTCTGCCAATGTAAAGTAAAATTCTGCACTAAGTTCGTAATTATGAAAAGGGTTTTTACTCAATGTATGCCCTATTTCGGCAAGCGTCTTGCCTAAGTGTGTGTATTTCGCGTGGTATTTGTTTTCCAAAAATGCTTCTGTATTAAAAAAAGTATCTAATTGAATATCAGGAATATAGGCATCAGGTTTGATAAAACTACTAAAAACTTCTGATAAAAAGTCAGGCGCAATATCAATGCAAATACCTTTGACTAATTGTTTGCTATCGACCTCGACTGTGCCTTCATTGAACGTATTGGCAAGCAAATACTCGCCTGCTTGTAAGCGGTAATTTGTGCCATTTACTTGGTATTTCTCTATGCCCTCCAATACATACTTGATAGAAAACGCCCTGAAAGCCAATTTCTCCGACAATTCGTTGAGGATAGAAAAATTGGTCATATTCTTACCTTTAGGCAAGTTGCGCAACGTAATATTTTGGTCTTGTTGGATAAGGTTATACATACGGCTTTTGTATTATGGTGATAGGTCGTTTTATAGCCTATTATATAACATCTCAAAACAATTTTTTCAAGCATACAGCGTAGGCAAGTTTAAAACTACGCCGTAAAACTTTGTTAGGCTTTTGTTTTTGGCAGGTAAGTGTGTTATCTTTGACCTCATTATGAAAAAATACCTTATAGGGGCTGCTATTCCTATTATTTTGTATGTGCTGTATGTGTTTGTAAGCCCTTTTTGGGTTGCCTATAGGTATTCGTTGCGAGAGCGGTTTTATACAGAACATGAATTTTACAGTGATGCAATACGACCACCCTCACCTTGCGAAACGGTACAAACATTATCAGGAAACAAAAAAAACAAGGCTTTGCTATACACTCCCCAGAATTGGTTTACAGTCATACAAACTCTTTCATTAGTGTCAAAAAGAAATGATGCTTTGAAAAAACAAGAATTCTATAAGCACCGCCCTATAATCTTAGACTACAATTTTTTACAGCAAAAAGCTATTAAAAAAATACATCTTCGAGTTTGGAACAAGCGAAGCAATGCAAAAGACTTGTTATGCGAAACGGTATCAGACCTTTCCATAGGAAGTTTTGCAATGGGCAAAGATACTTTTTGGATTCCCATGATTCAAAAAACTCAAGCCAAAACATTGCAAGGTGTTACTTGGCAGGCAAGAGGCTTTAGTGTGGAAAATGTTCTTAGGTTTTACACAGAACAAAGAGAGGATAACGCATTAGAAACAAATTTATCACTTGTGCAGAACTTTAGTGCTATGAAAAACTACTGTTTCAATGCACAATTAGAAGATGGATCTTCTGTTTCAATAAGCCCAGCCGACATTTCTTATACTTTGATGAGCTTCAAAATCGTTTCCAAAAATAACAAATATGAGATAGTGCAAGACGCGCTCAACCAAGAACGCTTGAAAAAAAACAAGTATCAATTCAATGAAGAAGACACTCAAAGAATTGGCTTAAAAAATTTAGGCTTAGATATGTTCGAATTGGGAACGATAGAAATTGAAATCGTGAAATAGAACAAAAAAGCTGCCCTTTCCAGTAGCTTTTTTGTAGGCAAGTTTAAAACCGTGCTGTTTTGGTAGAGTAGCAAAACTTTGGAAAGCTTTTGTTTTTGGTAGGCAAGTATGTTATCTTTGCTTCCATTATGAAAAAATACCTTATCGGGGCTGCTGTTCCTATTATTTTGTATGTATTGTATCTGTTTATAAGCCCTTTTGGATTTGCCTATTGGTATTCATTTCGAGAGCGGAATTATCAAGAGTGGAAAATTTGGGCAACTAATCCTGTTACAGGCTATACGCCAGCTATTCAATTGCTCCTTGAAGACAAGCAAAAACAATAAAAAATATTGCTACATGCAATATGATATGCTTTTGTTTTTTATTGGTATTTAGTAAAATAGCGTGTACTTTTGTATCTATGTTTACTGTTTTTTTCTTGCTTGTATTGTTTGTTTTAGATGGCGTGGGTGTGCTTGGCATTTGGTTTGCGTATCGCAGGCAAGCGCGTACAAAAAGAGGATTTGTTTGGGGACATATTTGTGTTAGTTTGTTGTTGTTGGCTGTTTTGGTGTTGTATAGAGCCACCCTTAGCAAAAATTATATCAACCTTGCTACTCGACATACAGTTGCTTTGTCTATAGTTTGGATTTACATAAGCAAAATATTGACTATCATAGCCTATAGTCTGTCTTTTGGGGTAGGCAAGGCTTTCAGTATCTTGCGCAAGCACACGCCACAGGATGAAAAACTCACTACCGAAGAAACTATGAACCGCGCCCAATTCTTAGAACGGATAAGCTTGGCTACAGGCACCATTAGTTTTGGGGTAGGTTTTTGGGGAACGAACAATACGCTGTACGATTACCAACTTAAGCAAGTGCCTTTGAAAATTTCCCATTTGCCAAAGGCTTTTCACGGATTGCGCATAGCACAAATCAGCGATATTCATGTAGGAAGCCTAACCAATACCTTAGCTGTAAAAGGCGGTTTGGAAATGCTTTTGCGCGAAAAGCCTGATGTGATTTGCTTTACAGGCGATTTAGTGAACTATGAGGCGTATGAAATCATACGTTTCGAGCATCTTTTTTCTACCTTGAAAGCTCCTTTGGGTGTTTTTTCTTGTTTGGGCAATCATGATTA
>JAYTNK010000737.1:0-6822 GCA_043748375.1 Cytophagales bacterium | reverse complement strand
GTGATTTAGTTATTAACCACCATACCCATAATGTTTGAGTTTGAGTTCGCGTTTGCGCCAATCTTTTTCCACCTTTACCCGTTGCTCTAAATATACTTTTTTGCCAAAGAACTCCTCAAGCGTTTGTCGTGCTTGTGTACCTACTTTTTTGAGTGCTTCTCCTTTCTTGCCTATTACGATGCCTTTTTGACTTTCGCGTTCCACGATAATTTCAGCGCGAATGGCAATAATCTCCTCTTTCTCTTTAAAGTCCATAATCAAAACTTCGCAGGCATAAGGAATTTCTTGCTCATAATTCATGAAAATCTTTTCTCGGATAATTTCGGAAGCAAAGAAGCGTTCTGAACGGTCGGTAAGGTCGCCATCAGGATAAAAAGCAGGATGTTCGGGCATTCGTGCCAATATTTTTTGGAAGAGCTCTTCCGTACCACTGCCTATCAAGCCTGAAATTTCTATAATTTCTGCAAAGTTATATTGTGCTGCCCAAAAAGCCCGTTGTGCCTCTAATTGTTCAGGCTTACAAAGATCTGCCTTGTTCAACAACAAAAACACAGGCGTTTCTATGTCTTGTAGGCGAGGCAGTATAAGCGCGCCTTCAGATTGGTTCGCACTGGAGGCATCTGTTACCCACAATAGTACGTCTGCATCTTCAAGGGATTGGCGCACAAACGACATCATCGCCTTGTGCAATTCATATTTGGCATCAAGAATACCAGGCGTATCTGAATAAATAATTTGAAAATTGTCGCCATTGAGTATGCCCATAATGCGATGACGGGTAGTTTGGGCTTTGGCAGTAATGATTGCCAAACGCTCGCCTACGAGTCTATTCATGAGGGTGGACTTACCTACATTCGGCTTGCCTATGATGCTTACAAAGCCCGAACGGTGTTTAGAGTCTTCCATGAGGATTTAAATATCTACTTGTTTTTTGCAAAAATAGGCAAAAATTGTTTGAAAAAACAAGTGTACTATCATAAAACACAAAAGATGTAAATATAGTTGTTTTATTTTGTATATAGCTTATATAGACATTTTATTTGTCTTGCCTGCCTTCTCTCCTAATACCAAATACATTTTGATTTTGCCTTTGCCCTTTGCTTCTACTTCTCCGCGATACTCACACTCGAATACGTCTTTTACCAATTCGTAGGTGGATTCGGTAATGTTTACTTTGTTTACAATGCCTCCGCTTTCGGCACGGCTGGCGGTATTTACGGTATCTCCCCAAATATCATACGCAAATTTTTTCGTGCCTACTACTCCTGCGACTACTTCGCCTGTATTGATACCTAAGCGACATTGGAAGTAGGCTTCGCCACGCGCTATGCAGCCCGTTTTATAGTTTTCCATGTACGTTTGAATTTCCAACCCTGCCCTTATAATATCTACAGGATTGGTGGTATTAGGGATAGGCAAGCCTCCTGCGCACATATAAGCATCGCCAATGGTTTTTATTTTTTCGAGGTTATGTTTATCTATAATGGCATCAAAGGCAGAAAAGCAGCCATTCAACTCCTCAATTACTTGTTCAGGAGTCATGGTGGCGGTGCGGGCTGTAAAGCCCTGAAAATCAGTGAATAGTACGGAGGCAAGTTTATAATGACGGGCTTTTGCTTTGCCTGCTATTTTGAGTTCATTGGCTACTTCTTCAGGCAAAATATTAAGAAGTAATTTATCAGATTTGTCTTTTTCTAGCTCAATTTCTTGGCTGTGCTTTTTCTCGCGCTGCTGTCCACGGTAGAGCAAAAAGGCTACACCTGCGATAAAAATCACCACACCTAAGCCTAAGTAATTAAATAATTGTTGGCGGGCATTTTTGACTTTTTGTTCTTTTTCTCCCAATTCCTTCTCTTTTTTGACTTTTTCAGTGCGTTCTTTTTCGACATTTGCCTGCGCATTGGCAAGTATTTTAGAGTTTACTTGATTAAAAATGCTGTCTTTTAGAACTGTAGCTTCGTCTTTCAGTTGGTAGGCTTTGGCAAAATCTCCTTGCGCCGCATAGACTCTTGCCATAAGCGTTTTAAGGCTCATAACACCTTTTTTGTCTTGTACTTTGTAGGCAATAGTCAAGCCTTCTTTTGCTTTTTGTAGGCAAGTACCATAGTCCTTCCTTTTTTCATAAACCTGCGCCAAGCCATAGAAGCACTGCCCTACAACTTGCCTGTTTTGTGTTTTCTCGCCTATTGACAAGCCCTTTTCGTAATAATCAAAAGCTATGTGCAAGGAATCCATTTTTAAATAGACATCTCCCAAACTGTGAAAAGAAGACGTTAGTTGGAACTCATCATGGATTTCTTTTCTTATCTTCATAGCTTTGAGATAGTTGTCTATAGATTTTTGATATTCCTTTGTTTCTTCATAAATAGAACCCATGTTATTCAATAAAATAGCTTCATTTTGTTTATTATTTAATTTGTATGCTAATTTTAAAGCCTTTTCAAAGTATTCAATCGCTTTATGATAAATAGCTTTGTCGTGCGATGTTTCATCTGCTTGGCGCATATACATCGTTCCCAAGTTATTGAGCGTCGTTAAAATACCTTGCTCATCCTTAATGTCCTCTCGTAACTTCAAAGCTTTTAATAACACCTCCATAGCAGCAGGAAAATTACTTTTTTGTTGGTAAATTGCTGCCATATTGTTTAATGAAGTTGCTATTCCTTTAACATCATTGATGTCTTCCCTTATTTTTAAGGCTCTTTTATGAAAGTCAAATGCCTTATCGATATCGTCTGTGCTCTTACGTGTCAATACGCCTAACGTTGTTAAAGCTTGTGCTTCTCCTTGTTTATAATCATTTTTTTTGGATAATGTTAAGGATTCCTCTGCATATTGGAAAGCTTTTTTCATGTTATTGAGTGCGTATAACCTGCAAAGTTCATTCAAAAGATTAACTTTAGTAGTATCGTTTGCCTTTTCCATCAAGCGTTGAATGCTATCTATTTTAGGATTAGGTTTTCCTTTAGATTGTGAAAATCCCGTTATACTCAAAGTAATAGCGAATAAAAATAATAAATAACAACGAAGCATAGCGAAGGAAAAAATATGGGTTGATAATTTTGTACTTTTTTAATGTTTTTAAAATAATAACTTGCTCAAAATTACTTCTCCGCGAAACTGTTAGAGAAACAAAAAAATAAGCGCAAAGATACATCTTTACGCTTAACCTTTCAAAAATTATGCTGATTTATTTACGCTTGATAAATTTACTTTCTAATACTTTTTCGGGTGCATACAAACGAAACAAATAAGTACCATCTTTCCAGCCCTGAAGTTTACTATTTAAACTGTTTTCAAGTTCCTTGAGGTTGCCCTTGCCCTCCCATACCAACTTACCTTGTACCTCAAATACTTCTGCTCGCATGACACCATTTACCGCGCCTGATAGGGCAATTTTAAGTTCTTGGCTTACAGGATTAGGATATAATACAATATCTTCCTTGCCTACCTCTGCTTTAAGATAAAGGATAGGACTATAGGTACTATTACCGTTAGCATCTACTTGCAGTAATCGATAATAATAACTTCCTTTTGCCTCAGTATCTATAAATTGATAGGATTTCGGTAGTTGTGAGTTTCCACTGCCGTCTAAAAATCCTATTTGTTTAAAATTTTGGCTGTCTGTGCTACGCTGAATTTCAAAACCTCGATTTTGTTGTTCGTTGGCGGTTGTCCATGCCAAGCGAGTCGAAGTTTCATCTAAACGTTTCCCCTCAAAATTAGTTAAGCTCACACCAAGCGGGGCAGACCCTGTGCCTATGATAAATTCACTGAAGTCTTCAATATCTGTAGGACCGCCTGCTAAGAAGTTAATACTACCAAAAGCTCCACCCACCCCTACAAGTTTCCAGTCAGTTACGTTTACGGAGTTAGTAGGACGTTTGAATAGTAGCAAATCAGAAGGCACTGCCGCGCCTAAACTATTGCCTGAAGGTATTTCAAATTTAATGCTTTTCAATTTATCAAATGGTTGAACGCCGTAATTACGTATTACCCAATAACAATTCATAAACGAGGTAACACCCGAATAAGGTACAGTTGTGCCATTCAGTACAGCAGAACCCGATGAAGCGGGGTAATTATTAGGTGCAGCCGATACACGTGTAGCCACTAATTCACCCGCAGGATATGTACCCGTCGTACCAGGGAAAGTAATATCTACTTCAGGTGTTCCAGTCCCCCAAAAACTTAGCAAACTATCTCCATTTCCATCTACAGTAAAATCAGTAACTGTGTTTTTTCTTTTTGCATAACCATCACCAAGTGCTTGGCTGGCAGACGTAAACATACCTGTAGTACTAAGTGTCATATCATCGCCTACTTGCAAATCTTCGCAGAGCGTGCCTATGTTCTCATCAAAACGATAATAAGCGGCTAAGTTAGCATAACTGGGGTGTGTATCGTTGGCGCGCAAGTTCATATAGTCCTTAATATCGTCTGCAGTGAGTACACTTTTCCAAATACGGAGTTCATCTATGTACCCTTGCCAAGTATTAGTACCTATCAAGTCTTTCGAGAGAATCATATTGATACCGCCATTAAGTGTGCCCATGTTTGCATTGGCTAAACTTGCATCTAACTTTCCATTGATGAATATTTGAATTAGACCTGTAGTTTTTGAGCGTGTTACAGCTATGTGTTGCCATTTGTCGGCTAAGGCAGTACTTGTACTTGTGAGCGTATATGCTGTAGAGGCTCCATCTCTTGTACCAAAGGCAAAATAATTCACGCTCGCATTGCCCAAGAGAGAAATACCAAAATCGTTTTTGTTAACAGCAGATTCAAAAGTAATAATTCTTCTCCCTTCAACCCACTTAGTGCCGTTTTGGGGCGTGTTGGTAGGCATATTGAGCCAAAATTCTATGGTAAAATCATCTCCTACTAAAGGATTGCCTGATGTAGCAGTCTTGGTAGTGCCGTTCAAATCAAGCACCGTTCCGCCATTCAGCGCATTCGAGATGATACTGTTGCGTTGGGCTAACACAAACTCGCCTGCTGATGCGCCTCTGCGCGATATGTTTTTGGTAATGCCATTTGTAATCCCTCCGTAAGGATTCCAAAGTAAGCCATTGAGGTTACTACGGTAGCCAAAGCGAAGCGCATTAGGTTTGGTAACTTGATTGTTTGTGGCATAACTATAGGCTACGTCAAACTTAGGCGTAGAACCTCCTACCACAAACACTCCCCAATAGCGTGAATCCAAAATGCCTCCTCCTGAACTTGTATAATTGGTAGGCGGTACAATATGATTAGGTACATCTTTTACTTTATAGACGTGTATGCCTGTAGGCGAGCCTGTAATATTGGTTATTTTAAATATATCCGTATCTGTAAGCGTAACATTCACGCCACTTGAAGGTATGGGTGAGCCATATAAATTAACAGACATATCGCCTATAGGGGCTTGGGAAATGGTTGTAGCAATACCTGTGGTATAAGTAGCATCAAAAGTAGCATTGGGTGCTTTGTTTTCTACATACTTGGTAGTGGTTGCTTGTGTGCCTTCGTTCATGGGGAAGTAGGCAACTAAGTTAGCGAAATAATTATGCGTATTGTTTATTTTTTTGCACATAAAATCTCTAATATGTGTAGTAACACCACCAAAAGCAATATCTGTATTGCCCCAAATGCGCACTTCATCTATAGGGGTATTTGCATTTATGATGATATCAGCAGTAGTCGTGATATCGCTTATGGAGCCTGTGGTAGAACTCAGTAGCACACCATTTAGGAACAACTTAAGTTCCTTTGCTGAATTAAGCGTAAAAGCTACATGATGCCAAGCGCCTGGAGTAACACTTCCATCGCCCGTTTCAATAGTATTGGGTGTGCTTCCATCATGTATAGTGGCTAAAATCTTTCTATTATCTGCATCATATTCGAGGTACCAGCCAACTTCGCTTGCCTGCCATTTGCTGATAATAGGTTTAATACCTGTTGAAACATTAGGAGGAGCTTGTATCCAAAATTCTACCGAAAAATAAGTATTATACAAAGACGTTGGATTACCTGCATTGATTATGCCAGACACTGCTTGCAATGCCCTCCCCCCACCCGCAGGCAAGAAAGTAGAAGTCATTTTTATATTTGAGTTAGGAGTAGTAACAGCAGGAGCGGTTTTGTAAGCCCTTACTCTATAATAATAAATCGTATTGGCAGGCAAGCCTGTAATATTTCTCAATATTACATTGCCTACATCTGTATTATTGTATCCAGCCACAAACGACGAGAAATCAACGGCAGTCGATACGTCAATTTTGTAGCCATCAACCCCTGATTCTGTACTCCAGTTAGCGGTAAAGCCTGCTGGCGTAACATTGGTAGCCGTGAAGGCTTTGGGCGTGTTCAAGACTGCAAAGATAGCAAAAATGCTTTCGCTTGCCATATTCAGCGCATTCGTAGCATAATTTCCCGCATTAAAACTCCCTCCTATTTTTACCCATCCTGTCATATCGCGGTGTATATCAGCTATGTTGTTGGCAGTACCTGGAGCATAAAATAAAGGGGCAGTGTTATTCCAACCTGATTGTATGCGCCACTTGCCTGCTCCAAAATCGTACGCACCCGCAGGAGGGGCAGGCGAGGTGATTGGGTTTTCGGGGGCAAAGGCAACAGAAGCAGTGCCTACCCCAGAACCTGTTTGTAGCTCAAGCCCAACTTTATACATATTGGTAGGGTCGCCTACAGGAAATTGATAAAAGGCTATGCCAAGATTTTGTCTTATGAGCTTGCCTGCCCCATCAGTTACGATATAGGAAGCGTTGGTAGGCAAGGCAGGCAAGAGCTGATTCGCAGGCGTAGTATTAGTCAAAGTAAGAT
>JAYTNK010000736.1:0-7412 GCA_043748375.1 Cytophagales bacterium | reverse complement strand
CCTAAACCTCACAATATTTTTTGGCAACTATACTTAGACATAGCCAAAAAAACAGATAGGGCTGATTTTAGAAAATTAGTCGAAAGGATTGGATATGCTTGGCAAAACTTCAAGCAAACGCAGGCGAGGTTGCCAACTGGTAAATTGCCAACGGAGTTGTTTAAACCGCTTTGCAGAAAATTTGCCATAAATGAAGAGGAAATTTTAAATCAAAACAAATATGATAAATATGGCAAGGCTATCAAATGAACACGAGTTCCTGCGAGATAAGGAACAGTTACAACGCTTACAGCAACAAGAGTACTGCCTTTGGCAACGGCTCGAACAAATGTACCGCGAACTTGCCAACATACAGGTAAGCATTTCAATGTCGACAAAGGCTATGCAAATATGCCAACAAAACCAACGAATTGTGCAAAATAACCTTTTGCAATACAAAGCACTGGAAGCATCCGAAATGCTAACACCCACAATTTAACCCCAATCCAATCCGATGTACTTCATTCATAATGTACGCTGTAACGCGCCTCAAAACAATCTCGAAAAGGAGATACAAGCATATTGCGAAGAGCAATTTTCTTGCACCGTAACCGACAACCCCCAAGGCATTTACCAAGCAATATGCGATAAGGTAGGGGAGTTGAACGAAAAGCACAAGCGTTGTGCCTACTAAGTGGTAACCGCTCATAGGGCGCAACTAATCGCAGGAACTAAAGAAATGCAAAACATTACTATAGTTTCGCATAAGAAGTCTCAAGACTCCGCACATTGCACCCTATCTTTTAGCAAGATACGCGACGTAAAAAAAGACTGTGATGCAGATTGCGAACACTGTAATTATCTTTCTCAAGATCATGATGAACAACCGCATACTGTAGAAGCGTGTATTTGCCAAATGCATGAAAGATATTTTTTCGACGATTCAAAACCATATTCGATAAATGGGTGGTGTGCTTGTAATCATGACGAAAGCTATATAAAAACGCCATGCGAAAAATACCCGCAATTTTTAGGCGAAAAGGTAGAATTTAGATAACCAACCGCCTTGCCTGCATACAGGTAGGCAAGACATTTTAACCCATCACGAAAAAATGAAAAAAATTATCATCACTCTCATAGCTCTTTGGCTCGCAGCCTCATGCGTATCTCTTAAGAAATACAAAAACCTCGAAAACGCCTACCAAAAAGCAGGCTATCTGCTTAGAGAATACGAGCAAGGGCATAAGATGTGGCAAATAGAATTGCAAGACCGCGAAGCCATCAGAAATGCCAAACGCGACTCACTTTAACCCAAGCGAATATGCAAAAACTATATGTATGCGCACGAAAAAATGAAGAAGGGGAACTGGGGTATAACCTATTTACCTTCCGATTCAAAAAAAAGGAAGCTATTGAAACCTTTATGCAAATGCACGTGAAAACGCACACTTGGGAGAAAGCCCAAGAAGCGGGCTGGAAGTGCATAAAGGTAAAAATAGAACCTCACAAAAAATAACCAGACCGCCTTGCCTACGTAGGCAAGGCAAGGCATTTTAACCCAAAAATTTATGTTAGAACTCATTTGTAAAAAATGGTCTTTGTACTCAAAAACGGATATGCTTGTGTATGTAAACCGAGCTGAATTTAGAGAAGACCAACATATACGCTATATGATTTATCAAATATGTTGGGAAGCGAAGGAAAAAGTTATTGATTTTGAAAATACAGCCAAATATCATCAACTTATATTTCAATAACGTATGCCTGCACAAGCCGCCACCCCCCATACGGCAGGCAAGCCACCACCACCTTGCCTGCCTAAGCACAAAATTTACAACGAAATTGAAAGCGCGCTCATGGCGTGGTTTTTAAAACAGCAATCCAAACTATGTATATAAAGAAGGATAGTATCGAAAAATGTATTGAAATTGCCCGCATTGATGAAATCATCGGGCAGTTTGTAACGCTCAAAAAGCAGGGTGTAAATTTTTATGTAGAGGGCAACAAAAGCCTAATCGTATCGCCTGCCAAAGAGATGTACAAAGATTTTGCGACCAATGAAGGCGGAAATGTCATGACGTACTTGATGAAGCAACAGCAAATGAGCTTCAAAGATGCTATTCAATACATCGCCAAGCATTACAATATCGAATTGGAATTTGAGAAAGGCGAGAAGAATGTCGAAACCGATTTGCACCATCAAAATCTTATTGCTACGATAACCACAGCGAAAGACTATTTTTTCAATACGCTCAAAGGTAGTCAAGAGGCTATTCAATACCTCGCAAATAGGGGCATTTCATTTGAAAGTATTGAAAAATTTGGTATAGGATATGCCAGCCCACAATGGACAGGTCTATTAGACTATGCCACAAAATACCATAGCCTTGAGCATTTAAAAGGTACTTTTCTAATCAAAGAGAACGAGGAGAAAAAAACGCATTATGACCGCTATCGCAACCGCATCACGTTTGCACTCCATACGCGCACAGGTGAAACAATCGGATTTACAGGGCGTGTACTTGGAGAGGCAACCAAGGAAGTTGCCAAATACATCAATCCAAGTGATACCGAACTTTACAAAAAATCTACTTTTATATATGGTTTGCACCAAGCACAATCTGTCGTCAAGCGTACAGGCGAATGTATTATTGTAGAAGGGCAGACGGACGTAATATTGATGCACCAACTCGAAGCCTGCAATACAATCGCCTTGAGCGGGCTATCCATTAGCGCATACCAATTGAAAGTTTTGCAATCTATGTGCAAAAAAATTACGCTTTTCCTTGATGGCGATAAGGCAGGGGAGAAGGGCGCAAGTCGCATCTTAGAACTACTCTTGCACGCAGGTTTTGATATGCGTATCATAGAGCCGCCAACGGGAGAAGACCCCGCAAGCTTCTGTTTATCACTCATCAAAGAAGATACAGAAAACGCACAACAAGCACTTGCCTCTTATCTCGCCAAGAACAAACAAACTTTCTTGCAATACGCTACAGGCAAGTATGAAAGCCAATACATAGACAAAGAAGCAGAAGCACAAATACCCGTATTAAAAAGTAAGTTCGTAGAATTAGAAAAAATAAAAAATCAATTATACGAACAAATTGAATTGCTAAAACTTGATATGCCTATCCTGAGAGATGAAGAGTACAAAGAGGCAAAAGAAGCCTATCAGTCCAAAACAAAAGCCTATCAGCAAACCATAAGAGAGGAGAGAGAAACTGTAGAAACACTTGACATAGCGCAAAAAAACGCAGGCAAGATAGTTGAAGACATAACCAAGCGAGTTGAGTTTATGAACCAACTCGCCAAACTAATATGCAGTATGCCAAGCGAAACTATGCGCGAGGCATTCAAAAAAGAAGCGTGCAAAAAATTTGAGGAACTGAAAAAATATAAGTGGGCAGAGGAAATAGAAAAATTGCACCCAAAAGAAGAAGAGGATGAAGATGACGAGAAAGATACAGCGAACCCTATTTATCAAATACGCAGGTATATACAGCGCAATTTGCATTTGCGCATCTCTATTATAGATAACGAAGTGCAGGGGAAACTAAAAAATGAAAAATTTAATACCAATATCGACTCGCTCAAAGAGTTGAATTTGAAAAAATATATACCTGTTGATGACACCGCTCTGAAAGTGGATTTACAAGAAAAGGGCTACATATTGCCTGAAAAAACCTTAACAGACTTTTTAAAGGTTGGCATTCCGCGCTTCAACGTTTTTGAAGACTATTTTAGTTCTTTGAAGTGTGATGGCGATATTGATTATTTTAACTATTTCTACAAATCTTTTGATATGGTAGAAAAAGATAGGGAGCGTTTCGCAGGGTTGTTTCCCAATTGGTTTGCGCGTGTGGTCGCCACCGCTATTGATGATAAATTCTATAATAAACAGTGCCTTATGTTTATGGGAGGGCAAAATATAGGCAAGAGTTCGCTTTGCACTTGGTTTGCGCCTCCCGCGCTTAGCCGCTATATTACTTCTACTGTGGACATCACAAGCAAAGATGGCACGATTGCCCTTTGTGAAAACCTGTTTATCAATTTAGAAGAATTTGATAGGCAACCGCACAACATGGTGGCGGCTATGAAAGCATACATGGCGATGCAATGGGCGAAAGTCCGCCCGCCTTTCGAGAAAAAAGCAGTACAGATGAGCAGGCGAGTAAGTTTTGTAGGCAATACAAACGAGGCTACTTTTTTGAAAGATACGCAAGGCGGTTCTGTGCGTTGGCTATGTTTCCCGTTACAAGGCACTATGAAATGGGAACACTTCAATAAGGTAGATATAGATAGAATGTATGGACTTGCCTACCTTGCCTACAAAAAAGCACTTGAGGCGAAAAGTTGGAAATCTATAGAAATGACAGCCAAGCAAATTTCAGATAACAATGATGAGAACCGCAAGTTTGCTGAATTTACAGAAGAGATGTTTTACCTGTGCGAAGTTTTTCGCCCCGTACCGCCTGAAGCTATCAGTGATGATATGGTACTTTCTGAAGCAGTATTTTTCAAAAATTCTACAGCGGTTATAGAGGAGATTAGAAAATATTACTACATAACTGAACATAGAGAAATAAAAAATCTATCCTCGAAAAAAATGGGGGAGGCACTTCAGTTTTTTGGCTACCAACAAGGCAAGTTCAAACGCTACACCCATAGAGATTTGTATGTATATGCGATGGCTTGGGCAGACAAAACACAAAGCCAACCTCAAGGCTTTTATGAAGGAGAGTAAAGAAGTTTTACTTTTTTTTTAATCGTGTGTTTTTAATATAAAATGAATTTTTCAAAAAGAAGTTACCACTTACCACTTTTATAAAAAAAACAGCCTTAAAACATATACTAAGGCACTTTTATAAGGGGTAACTACCTACAAAAGAAGTTACCCCTTACTTACCACTTTTAGCCAAAAAAGGCAAAAAAAACGAAAAAGGGGTAACTACTATTTTAAAAAGGGGTAACTACTATTTTAAAAACAAATTTTGTAAATAATTGATAGTCAATTTATTAGAAGTCATTTTTTGCAAAAGTGGTAAGTGGTAAGTAAAAACACGTTTTTTTTAAATTTTTTTCATAAATTTTTTTTCAATTCAATCCAATGAACCCAAAAAACACCCAAAACACCCAACAAAATGAAAATAGTTTGTATCCTCGCTTTTTTCAAACCGAATGTGGTAGGGTACAAATTAAAGCGATTAGCCCACATAAGCATATAATCTTGTATATGCTTGCTTGTAAAGATGGCTATGAAAGGTATGCAGAGTTGAAGCATCGTACTACGGAGTTTAGCGAAGAAGAAGTATTTGCTAAACATATCGCCTCTCGTGAGGATAACTTCAATTCTCTTTTGAGGATTTACGCGCTAAGTGTGCTTCGTATTTTGAAGCAGGCAGGATTTGAACAGGAAAATGTATGAACCCACAAACGGTATCAAATTGGAATGCGGAGCGGATAGCAGAACTAATCGCACTATATCCTACCCAAACAGCTAAAGAGATAGCGCGTGCCTTTGGTTGCACAAGGGCGACTATCAAAAACCTGATAAATAGACTTCGCGGGCAAGGGTATCAAATTCCTACCAAAGAAAACACAGGTTGTTTCCTGAAAGGGCAGAAGGCACATAACAAAGGTACGAATGGACTTTACAACGTGGGAGGTAATCGTACTTCATTCAAAGTTGGTCAAATGCCTAAAAACCATGTGCAAGTGGGTACTATCGTAACTACCAAGCATAAAGGCTACAATTACATGAAGTTAAAGATTGCTGAACCAAAAAAATGGCAATTGTATCATAGGTACATTTGGGAACAGCATCATGAAAAAATTGCCCCGAAGCACATTATTAAATTTTGTGATGGCAATACACTGAATTGCAACATAGAGAATTTGTATTTGTGTAGTCAAGAAAACAACATGAAGCAAAATGCAATTCACAACTATCCTGAAGAATTGAAAGAAGTCATCAGGTTACAAACAAAAGTTAAAAAAATCATCAAACAAAAAACCAATCCAAAAAAATGAAAAACAAAATCCAAGACCTCCGAAACCATCTCTTTGCACAACTTGAAAAGTTGCAAGATGATGAAATTGATTTGAACCTTGAGGTTCAACGCGCTAATGCAATGATAGGCATATCATCTCAAATAATTGACACCGCAAAGGTAGAGTTCCAAATGGCTCGCCTGCTCGTTGAGCAAGGCAACGTCATAGAAAGTGAGTTCTTTGATATTCACGAAAAAGATAACAAACTCCTGAACCGCTAAACCTAAATCCAAATGAACATAGCAGGAAAAATATATTTTTCACAAAACTGGAACGGCAAACTTGACTGTAATTTCTTTACAACGCTTCGCCTTCAAAACGATAACAAATATATCGTGGGAGAGAGCTACGAAATTGTAGTTAAAAAAGTGCCTTTTTGTGTCGCTAAAATCGTGGAAGTAAGGTATATCCTTCTTGATGATATAAATGATTGGGTAGCCCGCCTTGATACGGGCTACAATGCCGACAACTGCAAAGTGTTGTTACGTACCATGTACAAACACAAAAACATTGATTGGCGAACACAAAAACTTGCCTACCTCATGCTCGAAAAACACAATCCTTATTTATAAATCTTTTAACCCCCAATCCAAAAAAAATGTCAAATTACATTATTTCAGGTCGCCAAGCATCTGGCAAATCTACCCAAGCCGCCGCTCTTGCAGGCACAAACCCTTTACGACTTTGTAACAAATTTGAACTTTCAAATTTGGATACAGAACATACAGCTATCATCATTGATGAAATCAATGATATTGGACTTATCAAAGCCATTATCGAAATGTACACAAATGGAATAGTGCAATTTAATTTGCCTATCATTTTGATAACGAGTTTGCCTTTGAACGAACTTGTCAATTTTTTTGGCAAGGAATGGAGTATCCTCATTACGAACTATCCAAACCCAACTTTACAAGTAAGTTTTTATGAAAATAAGTAAAAAGCTATTGAATATGCTTTTTGCCACATACTGTAGCCCCTATACTTATATGGATGGGGGCGAGGTATGTTACTCACACGAAAACAAGTTTGTACGGCTTGGGTATGAGATGCAAAGCGATGGCGTGCTATTGGTAGCAAGTAGACATAAGTTACAAGCAAATTCTGTTTGGTTTGAAAATGAACTTGGTCAATTGGGCTTCCAAAAAGTGAACACAGTATTTTGGTGGAATAGGTATTATTACTACCTAAAAATAAGGTGTGGCAACGATATTTTCGTCAATAATTTGGGATTACTACTTAACGATGATGATGCATTTGTTACACTTGGGAAGCAACATATAACTTGGATGTTTGATGATATTGATAGTGATTATTTTGATAGGCGTTTTGACTTGATAAATTATTTTTTTGATAAGGTTCAAAACGACTATTCAAGT
>JAYTNK010000735.1:0-6184 GCA_043748375.1 Cytophagales bacterium | reverse complement strand
GTTTGTAAAATATGCACAAGGATTTGTAGTAATGCCTGGCGGATTGGGTACTATGGATGAATTGTTTGAAGCCTTTACGCTTATTCAAACACACAAAATTGCCGAATTCCCTATCATCTTATATGGCAAAGCATTTTGGTCTGGACTCATGGACTGGATACGCGATGTAGTGTTGGACAAAGAGAAAAATGTAAGTCCTGACGATTTGAATCTTATCACGATAGTTGATACACCTGATGAGGCGGTAAAAGTGATTACAGATTTCTATGACAAATATCTGCTTAAGCCAAATTTTTAAGACTGTTTTGTGTAGGCTTATGATTTATCATAAGCCTATCATTTTTCTAAGTCGTTTTTGGGGTATTATGGCATACCCATCAATGCTTCTGCTATAACGAGGTCTTCAGGTGTGGTAATTTTGAGGTTGGTATAACTGCCTTCTATCAAGGCAACTTGCCTGCCTGCCGCTTCCCAAACGCTCGCATCATCTGTAAGATAGCCTATATTGGCTTTTTTATACGCACTTTTGATGTGTGCGGTAACAAAGGTTTGAGGTGTCTGCACAAGGCGATGGTATTGGCGGTCAAGCGCATTTGTCCCTTGTGAATCTACATAACGAATAGAATCTTTGAGCGTTACACAAGTTATAGCTGAGCCTTTTTCTTTGGCAACGGCATAACTATTTTCAATGGTGCTGATGGCAATCAAAGGACGCACGCCATCATGAATAGCTACTACACTTTTTGTATCTGAAATAGCCCCTAACCCATTTTTAACAGACTCGATGCGTGTATCGCCTCCCGCCACTAATAAGTGTGGGACATCAAACGGGTATTTTATCAAAAGAGCTTGCCATTCAGGAAAGGCAGATTCAGGCAATACCAAAATGATTTGTGGCTTCGAGGGGCATTGCGCAAACTGCTCAAGCGTGTGCATAAGAATCGGTTTGTCGTGCAATAGCAGGAATTGTTTGGGTACGGTTGCCCCCATACGCATACCACTTCCACCTGCTACTATCAGTGCATAATGTTTCATAATTAGTAGGTAATTTCACCCCATTCTTGGCGCATAGCCTCAAAACGGGTTATAATAGATTGAATAAAGTTTTCATTTTGCGCAATTTCCATAATTTGCGCTTCGCCTGTGGCATCAAGTTCGTGTATTTTGTAGGTTTGTTCAAGATTATCTAATTCATATTTGATGATGTATTTTTGATTCCACATGAATAAGGTAATAGACAACAAGGGGTGTGGGATTTGAGCTAAGACACGCATCGAGGGTTCGTTAAAGTTTTTGGTGCGCAAAGGTAGTGTTTTTTTATGATATGCTATAAAATGCTTGCCTACCCTTTCATTTGCAAGGGTGTTGTGTAAAATTAGCACAAAACAATCAAACTTTCTTGTATCGTAATTTATAGCGCATAGCCTATTAAGGGAAATATTGTTTTTCAAATTACCCAAAAAACAGTATAATATTTTTAATTATAACTATAACACCCCTTTGTTATGCGATTGTTACGGAATAACATTTGGTTGAAAAATAATATAGAATTTGGTAAGCTGTAATTTATACGTTATCTTTGCAGACAGAAAAACAATATAGTGCAAAAATAACCTCAAATAATACAAGAAATACCTATTTCCAATATTCCCATGACTACTTTAGCCGAAGCTACCCACGCGCTACCCGTTAGCCGCGAAACCGCCCTCGCCGACTTCCGCCTCATGTGCGAAAGTCGCCAATTAAGCCTCATGGGGCGCAAAGAAGTCTTTGCAGGCAAGGCTAAATTTGGTATTTTTGGAGATGGCAAAGAACTTGCCCAAATCGCTTTGGCGAAAGTATTTCGAAAAGGAGATTTTCGGTCTGGTTATTACCGCGACCAAACCCTGCTCTTTGCGATAGGGGAACTTACCTACGAACAATATTTTGCGCAACTTTATGCGCATCCTTCTATAGAAGCCGAACCCGCTTCTGCTGGGCGTATGATGAATGGACATTTTGGGACTCGCCTGCTGAACGAAGACGGCAGTTGGAAAAATCTTGCTGAACTCAAAAACGTAGCTTCTGACATCTCGCCTACCGCAGGACAAATGCCCCGTATCGCAGGTTTGGGCTATGCCTCTAAATTGTATCGCCAAAACGTTGCTTTGCACACCTATACGCAGTTTTCAAACAAAGGAAATGAAGTCGTATTTGGCACTATAGGCAATGCTTCTACCTCCGAAGGGCTTTTTTATGAAACTATCAATGCCTGTGGCGTATTGCAAATACCTGTAATTATGTCGGTTTGGGACGATGAGTATGGTATTTCTGTACCAAAAGCCTATCACACTACCAAAGAAAGTATTTCAGAAGCCCTTGCTGGCTTTCAACGTACTGAAGAGAAAGCAGGCTATGAAATCTTAGTAGCCAGAGGTTGGAATTATTTGGAATTATTGGAAACTTACGAAAAGGCTGAAAAATTAGCGCGTGAGCAACATATCCCCGTTTTGGTGCATATTATAGAAGTTACACAACAACAAGGACACTCCACTTCAGGCTCACATGAGCGTTACAAATCTAAAGAACGCTTAGACTGGGAAAAGGAATGGGATTGCCTCAAACAAATGCAAATGTGGTTGTTGGAAAACGAACTTGCCTCCGAAGCAGAACTAAACGCGATAGATGAGGAGGCTAAAAAAACAGCTAATACGGCTAAAACAAATGCATGGAAAGCCTTTGTAGCGTCTATGGCTGATGACCATAAACAAGCCTTAGCACTTTTACAAACGGCAGCCCACGAAAATATAACGCTTGCGCACCTCGCGCAAGAATTGGCAAATACTTTGAACCCTATTCGAGCCGATGCTGTGCGTATAGTTAAACACGCTTTGCGTCTTTTAGTAGGTATAAACTCGCCTGCCCGCACCAATCTGCTCGATTGGCTCGAAATCGCCCAAACGAAGGCAGGCGAGGACTTTAACTCGTGTCTATACAGCAACTCTGCTGAATCTGTACTTAAAGTGCAAGAAGTGCAACCTACCTACAGCGAACACAGCAAACAAGTTGATGGACGTGAAATTATGCAAGCCAATTTTGATTGTATTTTTGAAAATAATCCCCTTGTTTTTGCCATAGGCGAAGACGTAGGCAAGATTGGAGATGTTAATCAAGGCTTTGCAGGATTGCAAGACAAATATGGTGATTTGCGCCTCACAGATACAGGCATACGTGAAGCTACTATAGTTGGGCAAGGCATTGGCGCGGCTATGCGTGGTTTGCGTCCTATTGTTGAGATTCAATATTTGGATTATATATATTATGCTTTACAAATTCTTTCTGATGATGTAGCTTGCCTACAATATCGTACACGCGGAGGGCAAAAATGCCCACTCATAGTCCGCACACGTGGGCATAGATTAGAAGGCGTTTGGCATTCTGGTTCGCCTATGGCGGCATTATTGGCTACTTTGCGTGGCATTCATGTATTAGTGCCGCGTAATATGACGCAGGCAGCAGGCTTTTACAATACGATGCTTCAGAGCGATGAACCTGCTATCATCATCGAATGTTTGAACGGCTATCGATTGAAAGAAACCTTGCCCGATAACGTAGGCAAGTTTACTATACCTGTAGGAATGCCCGAAATATTGCGGGCAGGCAAGGATATAACCATTGTAACATACGGTTCTATGTGCCGTGTGGTGATGGAAGCGGCAGGACAATTAGCGCAAGTAGGCATCGAATTGGAAGTAATAGACGTGCAAACGCTATTGCCCTTTGATTTGACACATAGTATTGTAAAATCTATAGCCAATACGAACCGCGTTATTTTTGCTGATGAAGATGTACCAGGGGGCGCAACTGCCTATATGATGCAAGAAGTATTAGAAAAACAAAATGCGTATAAATATTTGGATAGCAAACCCGCCACTATAACCGCAAAGGCACACCGCCCTCCGTATGGTTCTGATGGCGATTATTTCTCCAAACCAAACGTGGAAGATATTTTTGACCTTGCCTACGCCATGATGCGCGAAGCCGAACCTGATAGGTTTGGGGCATTGTATGCGTAAGTAAAATAAGAACAGGCAAGACGCACGTCTTGCCTGTTTTGATTTTGCATAGTTATTCGCCTACAGTGGGGCTGTTTCAAACTTCGCACAACAAGGGGTGCAAATTTGCGTAAAAACAAGTCAGGGTTTTGTCATTTTTAGCGAAGTGAAAAATCTCGTTTTCCGTTCACAAATCGTTGATTAACAACAAGATACTTCACTGTGTTCAGCATGACAAGATGAGCGTTTTTCCCTATCCACAAAAATTGTTAGAGAACCAAAACAACTTGTTCCTATGTAGTCACGTTGTAAGCGTATGTTATCGAGCTTTTGTGTGGCTATACCAACAGATGCTTACAGCATGACTACTTGTATCAGCAGAAAGGGAATAAGCTGTTTTTTGCAGGCAGGCAAGTTTTAGAAAATCTTGACCCTAATATTTTCTTACATTAACAGCATTGAGCAACTTGCCTGTAGCCCTCTATTTTGCCCCTTAATTGAATACTAATTCTTAAGTTTTGGGGAATTAAAAAATAAATTTTACACCTAAATACATCTCCCTTCCTGCCCTTTCTGGTATAGAATTGATCACTCTCCGTCCATATTCAGGATAATAAAATTTTTCGTTTAAAAGATTGGCTATATATACTTTGATGATACCGTTTTAGATAAACGTTATAGTTGTAAAATAGCGTAGGCTTGTAGGCAATATAATGGCAATTTTGGGGGTATTGTGGAAAGGATAGACGTATTAGTTTAATGTAGATATTCAAACCTACAAAACATTTTTGCATACTTTTTGTTTTAACTTAGGTATAATTATTTTTCGCCTATCTAAAATTTTATCATTTATCTTTTATATTTTTTTATGTTGCTTAAAATTTTACTACTTACTTTTTTTTGCATTTTCTTTGTTCATATAAGCTTTGCGCAACAAATGGTTATAATCCCTACCAATAAGCCTACACAATCGTTAGATTATAAGATGGAAGTATTGGAGGATAAAACAAAACGTTTGGATATCGCGAAAATAGGCTTGCCTGCCCATCAAAAACGCTTTTATTTACCTAAAGAGGCTACTCCTAATTTTGGCTTTTCGCCTTCTGATTATTGGTATAGAACAAAAATTTATGTGGGCAAATTGAAAAATAAAGAAAAACAATGGTATTTGCAAATGCACAACACCAATACAGATTTTATAAGCGTTTATTTTTTGGATACAAAAGGAAATGTGCTAAAAAAATATGATACAGGGGATAATTTTTTGTATATACAACGCCCTGTTGATTATCATAAATTTATTTTTCCTATTCCCCAAAATTTAGGAGATACATTACAAATATATGCCAAGACATCTGGAAATTATATCAAGACCCATGTCTTTGATTTAATAGAAAACAAACAATTAAGTCAAGATATGCAATATTCTTTAGGCTTTTTGTTTTTTTTATTATCTATTATTTTCGCTTTGCTTCTCTATAATACTTTATTATATCTAAGCATTTTAGAAGCTGTATATTTGTATTATATCGGCTATTTGGGAAGTGTTTTATTATATTTGATGACTACTACAGGCGTAGGCTATCAAATTTTATATCCAAACATGGTTGCAATAGTCAACGGAATCCCTGTTTTATCGGCTATAGCTGCTTTAACTTTTGCGGCTATGTTCTGTATAAAATTTTTAAAGATAAAGGAAATCTTGCCTGCATGGGTGCTTACTTATATGTATGTTTGTATAAGCATAGGGGTTTTATTTGAATTAGTACTTTTTTTTATTATTTGGGACAACGAAAAACTGACTTATATTTTTGCAGTGGGGATGTACTATAATGCCCTATCTTGTGTTTCTATTATTAGTATCAGTATTTGGAGTTTTTTGAAAGGTTCAAGACCTGCTTTGTTTTTTTTATTGGCTTGGACATCTTTATTGATTGGTGTAATTTTATTTGTAGTAAAAGCATACGGTTATATAGGGTCTAGTTTTTTTACAGAAAGATCTATCGCCATAGGAACTGTCATAGAAGTATTTTTATTGTCATTCGCTTTAGCAGATAGAATAAAAATTACAGAACGTGAAAAACGAAAAGCACAAGGCGAAACTATCAACGCCCTACAAGAAAATGAAAAAATTATAAAGGAACAAAACG
>JAYTNK010000734.1:0-4079 GCA_043748375.1 Cytophagales bacterium | reverse complement strand
TTAAAGGTACGCAATTTTTCTTGGTTTGTTTTTGTGCCTATGTTTTTCAAAAGGCTATCAATGGGAATGTAACATCTAACCTCAAAATAAATATTTTTTTTGATTCGAAATAGGCTATCTTTGATTGGATAAAATTTTTCATTAAACTCCTTTTTACCAATCTTTGGATAAGTGGCAATAATTGCCTTTTCTATACTGTCTTTTAAATGGTTATGGCAAGCATATCCTGACTTGTCAGAGAAATTTTCTAAGAACTGCGCAAGGCTGTCTGGTTTTGATTCAGTATATTTATATCTTTCATCTTTTTTTGTTACCATCACAAGCGTTTTATTGAGGCACGAATTTCTCACTTGTACCTGTATGGAGGCAGGCAAGTCGTTGGTTAGTAAATAAAATGTAGGCTTGCCTTGAGCGTCTTTTTCAGCTATCGTAGATAGCTTAGTTTTGTAGAAAGTAGCAAAATACTTGCCTTCGGGGCTTTTCCAAAGTTTTGGGGTTGTTATTTGAGCATAACTTGCCTGCATACTTATCCAAAGACAAAACAGACAAAATATCGATGTTTTTTTCATAAATTCAGTTTGGTAAGAAAACTTCAATCTTAACACATATTTTCAATCACAAACCTTGCCTACTCATATAGGCAGGCAAGATAAAGACAGATATTCCACTTCTTAAAGAAGTGGAATAATATCTAAAAAGAAGTGGAATATCTAAAAACCGCAATATCTACTCATCTTCTATAATCAAGTCTTTGATGTTGTCAAAATCGCTATTTTCGTCATGATGGGTAGCGTAATTTTCAGATGAACCAAACCACTGTATTACATTCGTTTTGAAAAGTTTAGAAGGTTTATCCCACAACATTCTTTGGTAAGAACTATGCGGGTAAGTCCTAAAATCGTCCCAAATCCCATGTTTTACAGGATTTGTATGAATGTAATTCACCAAATTATCAAAATAAGCACCACTTGTAACTTCTTTTCTTTTGAAGTTTTTTTGGAATAAACTGCCTGTTCTGTTTTCTTGCTTATTGATAGCCTTTGCATACGAAGTAAAAAAACGCCTAAATCGTTCACTCATAACTTGATTAGGTAAGGTATAGATTTTTTTACCAACAGGTAAGGGAGAAATTTGGTCTTTCACTCTTACAAGCAAATGAAAGTGATTGGATAACAAACAATAGCAATACGTTTCTACGTAATCTGATAAATAAGCATCATATTGCCTTAAAAAATAGTTGTAATTTTCTGCTTTATAGAAAATATTTTCTTTGTTGTTGCCACGATTGTATATATGGTAGAACCTTCCTGCTTGTAAAGGGATAAACAAATTATTCATTTTGAGCTGAAAGTTAAGTTTTTTAGATATTCCACTTCTTTAAGAAGTGGAATGTCTAATATCTTTAAGAAGTTGAATATCAACTGATTAAGCCAAAACAGCCTTGCCTACCCACAACTTTTCTACTTCTTGGGCTATTTGTTCGGGAGCAAAGCCACATTCGCGGTGGAGTTCTAATTGAGAACCATGTTCGACTATACGGTCAGGAATACCCAAACGTTTTATACGAGTTGTATAATCGTGGTCTGCAATCCATTCCAACACTGCGCTACCGAAACCGCCTTGCAAACAACCATCTTCTACAGTGATGATTTTATCAAATTTTTGGCAAATTTCGTGCAGCATAGCTTCGTCTAAAGGCTTTACAAAACGCATATCATAATGCGCAGGTTTCAGCCCTTTTTTGGCTAACATTTGGCAGGCTTCTACAGCATAATTGCCCATGTGTCCAAGCGTCAAGATAGCCACTTTCTCGCCTTCTTGAATTTTGCGCCCTTTGCCAATTTCCATTTTAGCAAACGGTTTGCGCCAATCAGGTATAACGCCTTCGCCTCGTGGATAGCGAATAGAGATAGCCGACTTGTATTTTTTGAACTCATCAAGCGACACAGTGTACATCATATTGCGCAATTCTACCTCATTCATAGGCGAGAAAATCATCATATTGGGTACACAACGCATATAGGCAATATCATAATTTCCATGGTGCGTAGGTCCATCAGCTCCTGCAAAACCTGCACGGTCAAGGCAGAAAATAACAGGCAATTCTTGTATACAAACGTCATGCACTACTTGGTCGTAGGCGCGTTGCATGAAAGTGGAGTAAATATTGCAAAACACCGTTAAGCCTTGTGTAGCCATACCTGCTGAAACTGTTACAGCGTGTTGCTCCGCAATGCCTACATCTATAGCGCGTTTAGGCATTTCTTTCATCATGATATTGAGCGAAGAACCCGAAGGCATCGCAGGCGTGATACCCATGATTTTCTCGTTCTGTTGCGCTAATTCAAGGATAGTATGCCCGAAAACGTCTTGGTACTTCGCAGGTTGGGGGGTATCATAGATTTTTTTATGGATAACGCCTGTGATTTTATCAAAAACGCCTGGTGCGTGCCACTTAGTTTGGTCTTTTTCTGCCAATTCATAGCCCTTACCTTTGGTGGTAATGCAATGCAAGATTTTGGGGCCAGGTATATTTTTGAGGTCTTTCAATACACAAACCAAATGATTGATGTCGTGTCCGTCAATAGGGCCAAAATAACGCAAGCCTAAAGACTCAAACAAATTACTTTGTTTCAAAACTGTACCTTTCACGGCATTTTCTATATTTGAGGCTATTTTTTGGAAGCGCAAACCTAAGCGATTAAACTTGCCTAAGATACGCCATACTTCATCACGAAACTTATTGTAAAGGCTCGAAGTCGTGATGTCGGTTAGGTAATCTTTCAACGCGCCCACATTGGGGTCTATAGCCATACAGTTGTCGTTCAGGATAATGAGCATATCCGTATCCGCAATTCCTGCATGATTCATAGCTTCAAATGCCATGCCTGCGGTCATAGAGCCATCGCCTATCACGGCTATGTGTTGGCGTTTCTCGCCTTTTTGTTTGGAGGCAAGTGCCATACCCAATGCCGCAGAGATAGAAGTCGAGGAGTGTCCTACGCCAAAAGCATCATATTCGCTCTCTTTGCGTTTAGGAAAGCCTGAAATCCCTTTGTAGAGGCGGTTTGTATGAAAATTATCTCGCCTGCCTGTGAGAATTTTGTGTCCGTAGGCTTGGTGTCCTACGTCCCATACGAGTTGGTCGTCTGGCGTATTGAAAACATAATGCAGGGCTACAGAAAGCTCTACTACGCCCAAACTTGCGCCAAAATGCCCGCCATATACCGACACCATGTCGATGATATATTGGCGTAATTCCGTTGAAACGGCATATAAATCAGAGGCATCAAAGCGGCGAAGGTCGGCAGGTGAGTTGATTTGCTTGAGCAAATCTCCAGGTTCTATTAGCATTGGGTGGTTGTTTAGTAAAAATAATTACACCAAAGTTACTTCTTGTAATCGAGTAAAATCTTGGGTGTTCAGGGTATATAAATGGGGTATTTGGTGTGAAAGCATAAAAGCTACAAGACGTGTATCATGGCTTTTTTTGCCTTTTACCTCATATTTTGTAATCAAATGAAGCCAATCATTAAAAATTTTATCGTTGTCAGGTAAAAGCGTATAAGCCTTTGTAAGTTTTTCCATTGTTTCTTGCGCTTCTATAGCATCTAATCCAAAACCGTTTTGGGCAATAGGTCGAGTGGCTACCACATAAAACTCATACAAAGTTTGTGGAGCAATAATCAATTTTTCGCCTTGCAATATCCATTGAGAAAGCTTGTCTACCACTTCAGGGTATTCTGTCGCATTGGCTTGGTTGCTTCGCAAAACAATGTTCGTATCTAGTAAAATCATATTTTTTCGTCATAAAGATTTTCTCTGCGAAGTGAGTCAATTTCTATCACTTTGTCTTGTTTGATAATGCCAAAAGTGGCTTTTACTGCTTCAAGGCGTTTTGCAGTTTCGTTTCCCTCTTTGACACGCATATTCAGAGGCTTCAAAAATTCCAAGAGTTTCGGAATATCTTGGTCATTGTCTATTTCGATGGTAAGGGTACTCATAGTGTTTTTTTAGGTTAAAGTATTGGTTTTTAAGTGCTGTATAAAAGGTATTATTTTACTTATTTTTTTTATTGT
>JAYTNK010000733.1:0-4922 GCA_043748375.1 Cytophagales bacterium | reverse complement strand
CGACAGCGTTTTTAGAACACATGAAAAGGCGAAAACTAAGCACAACAATGACAATAGGGGGAGAAACCTTATTTATTGACCATCTTCGTCATTTTGATTAATTTATCACAATCTAAATCGAACAGGATATTCACAAACCCCTCCGTTTTCAAAATAAGAATTTGATCGTTTCGTTCTCCCACCTCCCACCCTATTTTCTTGTGCTCTAATATCTTTATCATTTGACCTATGAGCATTTCGCAGGAAACATATGAAATTTCTTCGCCTCTCCACGATTTGACCTTGACAGGCAATACAAACCCTACAGGAAAACACACTTGAATTTCATCAATTATCCTTTCCTTTGAAAAATATATATGGTATATGACATCATTGTATAACCACAAGCTAAACCCAAATTTTTTATCTTCAGATTCCGCCTCAGGCTCACCCATATTTTTCTTCACAGTTTCCATATCGTCCCCCACATAAACGTTAAAGAAATAGCCCATTTTTAGGAAAGAATACAAATCCAGTTCCCTTTTTTGATGTGCATACATGATATTATAGTTTATTTTAGTTTAGTTTAGTTTAGTTTAGTTTTACTACAGCTTTTATCAAAAAGCTTACTTCTGCTGCTCTCCCTTTCGCCTTTTCAGGTGTGTTCTAAAAATGAATGGCAAATTTTAATTTTAACTCAAACTATCCATCATTCATTTTTCGACACCTGAAAAAGAACCGCCTAAGTATGCGTTTTCAGGTGTCGAAAAATGCTGAAATGAAAAAGTCTGTGGATAGATAAACTCGATAGCGTTTTTTAGAACACATGAAAAGGCGAAAAATGTTTCTTCATGTTAGTGAAATGCCCCAAATTAGCTATAAAAAAATTAAGCTACATGACAAAACATATAGCTTAATTTTCACTATTTTTATATCTTAAAGATAAGAATAAATTATTTGCTATCTTGTAAAATACTAATAGCCAAATATTTAACTTTTTAATTATGCTTACCTCCAGCCACCGCCGAGTGCCTTATACAAATCAATCATAGCATTGTATTGGCGTTTGCGCAAAATGATGAGTTCTAATTGTGAATGAAGAGCATTTTTTTGCGTAAATACCACTTCCAAATAATTGGCACGTCCTGTGGCAAAAAGATCATTCGCACTTTCAGTCGCTAAGCGCAAAGTTTCTACTTCCCTACCTTTTAAGTCATACATTTTTTGGAGATTTTGAAGCCTAATAGTTTCGTTGTACGCCTCAAAATACGCCACAAGCATTGTCTTTTGATATTGATAAATACTTTCTACTTGCCTTGCCTGCGCAAACTTATAGCGAGCTTTGATAGCATTTTTGTTTATCAAAGGCGCGGCAAGTCCTCCCAAAACACTGTAGGCAAGGGAAGCAGGCAAGAAAATACGTTCAGGTCTGAAAGATTGTAAACCCAAACTTGCGCCCAAATGCAGAGAAGGCAAGAAATCCGCTCTCGCTATCGAAACATCAATTTTGGAGGCTTGTAACTCAAGCTCGGCTTGTTTGATGTCAGGGCGATTTTGGAGCAGTTGGGTAGGCAAGCCATTTTGCACAATAGCAGGAATTGCTTTTGAAAACGCGCTTTTGTTGCGGGCTATAGGTTGCGCATAACGCCCCATGAGGTAGTTCATCTTGTTTTCAATCTCTACGATTTGTTGTTTGAGTTCAAATTCTAAAGTTTGAAAATTCAAGGTTTGCGCCTGAAACTGCTTGACAGCCAATTCATTGGCTATACCTGCTTCTTTCTGCACAAGCACAATGGCAAGGGCTCTTTCTTGCAATACTATGTTTTTTTGGATTGCATCCAACTCAAAATCCAATGCCAACAAATCATAGTAATAGTTTGCTATGTGTGCCACTAAATTCGCAACCATCACATTTCTGCCTTCTTTGCTGGAAAGATAGCGTAAGACTGCCGTTTGCTTGCGGTTTTTGAGTTTTTTCCAAATATCCACTTCCCATGTGGCTTGTATGCCCACAAAAAGCTCAGGCAAGTGTTCGGGTATAATTTGGTTGCGTGTGATATTTGGCGAAAAACGGGTATCATAATTGCCCACTCCGTCCATAGTATAACGTCCAAAACGCCTCATACCTGTAGCCACATTAGAGGTTACGACAGGCATACGCGCCCCTTCTGCCACCTGAATTTCGGTAGCAGTAGCCTCTATTTTTTGCAAAAGGCTCAAGAGGTCTAAGTTATTGCGCAACGCGGTATCAACGAATGACACCAAAAGTGCGTCATCAAAATACACACGCCAATTTATTTGCGCCATATTAGTGGAGTCCTTGCCTACCGCTTCGTATTGGGCAGGCAAGGTTCTTGTTGGTACGTTTTGCATTTGGGTAGTGGGCGCACACGCCCCAAAAAGCCCTAATGCTATGAAAATTAATAATTTATATCTGAACATACGTTTTTTTTGTAGCACAAGCATCTTGCCTGTGTGAGAAAATATCTGTTTACATTTTTTTGCAAAACAGGCAAGATGCCTGTTCTACATAATTTCCGTTTCTGTTTCTGTTTCTGTTTTGGGTTTCATATTCACAAAACTTGCAAACAACACATATAATCCTGGGATAATAATTACCCCAAAAATTGTCCCAAACAACATTCCACCTGCGGCGGCGCTACCTATCGTTTTGTTGCCTATCGCGCCTGCCCCCGAAGCCAACATCAACGGAATCAAACCCGCAATGAAAGCAAATGAAGTCATCAAAATAGGGCGCAAACGTGATTCTGCCCCATCAATCGCGGCTTGCAAAGGCGATAAACCTTCTTTTTGTTTCAGGATAGCAAACTCCACAATCAAAATGGCGTTCTTGCCCAAAAGCCCTATCAGCATCACGATTGCCACTTGTGCATAAATATTGTTTTCCAAACCCAATACCCACAACAAGAAAAATGCACCAAATATACCTGTAGGCAAGGAAAGTATCACAGGCAAGGGCAATAAAAAGCTCTCGTATTGTGCCACCAAAAGCAAATACACAAATAATAAACAGACACCAAAAATGATAAACGCCTGATTGCCTGTAAGCACTTCATCGCGTGTCATACCTGACCACTCGAATACATAACCACGAGGAAGCGTTGCCTGCGCTACGCGCTGAACGGCTTTGATGGCATCACTGCTACTCAAGCCTTTTTTAGGCTCGCCATTTATCATAGCCGAGTTATACATATTGTAGCGTGTGAGCTGTTCGGGTCCAAAAACTTTTTCAAGAGTGATAAAAGCCGAATAAGGCACAAGTTCGCCATCTGAATTTTTGACATAAAGTTTCATCAAATCTTCGGGCTGTTGGCGGTATTGGGGCAATGCCTGCACCATTACTTTATACATTTGCCCAAAACGAATGAAATTCGTAGCGTAATAACTGCCTATCAAGGTCTGGAGGTTGTCCATTGCTTCGGCTACCTTGACCTTTTTTTGTGCCGCTTTGTCATTGTCCACCTTAATCATATACTGCGGAAAGTTCGCGCTGTAGCTTGTGAAGCAGTTTTGCAATTCAGGTTGTTTATTCAATTCCTCCACAAAGTCATTGGCGATTTTCTCCAATTTTTGCAAATCGCCTAAGCCTGTACGGTCTTGCAAACGCAATTCAAATCCACTTGCATTGCCATACCCTGGTACAGCAGGGGGAGGAAAGAATTGAATATCTGCATCTTTGATATGTTCTACTTTCTTGGTCAACTCTTGGATAACTTCGTTTACTGATTCGTTTCTTTTGCTCCAAGGTTTGAGGTTCAGCATAGTCATACCAAAAGAAGCTCCCGCGCCATCAGTCATCAGGCTAAAACCTGCTAAGGTAGAAACGGACTGTATGGCATCCATTTTTTGTGAGATTTTTTGAATCTCATCTACCACATCTTCTGTTCTTTCCAAAGTCGCGCCTGAAGGTGTGGTGATATTGGCATAAATCGTTCCTTGGTCTTCGGTGGGTATAAAACCACTTGGCAAAATGGCACTTGTTCCCCAAGTCGCGGCTATGAAGCCTACCAACATCAATACCGTAACCATACGCCTATTCGCAATCAAGCCTAAAAGAGCTTTGTAACGATTCGAAAGTTTATCATAATTGCGATTGAACCAATTAAAAAAGCGATTCATAAGCGTTTTTTTCTTTTTCTGTTCGTGGGTATCTTTGAGCATTAAGGCACAAAGAGCTGGCGTAAGCGTAAGAGCTGTAACCCCTGAAATCACAATCGAAATCGCTAATGTAATGGAAAATTGTCTATAAAAAACGCCTACAGGTCCTGACATAAACGCTACAGGTATAAACACAGCCGACATGACCAACGTAATGGCAATGATGGCCGCACTTATCTCGCGCATAGCCTCAAAAGTTGCTTCTCTTGCGCTTATATGTTTTTCGTCCATTTTGGCGTGAACCGCCTCCACGACTACTATAGCATTATCCACCACAATCCCAATAGCCAATACCAATGCAAATAAAGTAAGCAAGTTGATAGAAAAGCCCAAGAGTTGCATGAAGAAAAACGTACCTATCAACGACACAGGCACTGCAATAATCGGAATAAGCGTAGAACGCCAATCTTGCAAAAACACAAATACCACCAACGCTACCAACAGAAACGCTTCTATCAAGGTCTTGAATACTTCTTTCATCGAAGCTTCTAAAAATTTTGAAACGTCATAACTGATAGTGTAGTTCATACCTGGTGGAAAGGTCGCTTCTTTTAGGTAAGCCATTTTTGATTTCACATCTTTGATGACTTGGCTTGCATTTGACCCTGGGCGTTGTTTGAGCAATATCGCGGCAGAAGGTTTGCCATTTTCTTTCGAAAGCACGTTGTAATTCAAAGAACCAAACTCAATATTCGCGATGTCTTTCAAGCGTAAAATCTTGCCTGCGTCTGCTTTAACGATGATGTTTTCGTATTGTTCTTTCG
>JAYTNK010000732.1:0-3050 GCA_043748375.1 Cytophagales bacterium | reverse complement strand
CTTCTTGTGCTTCTACATCTACCGAAGTAGTCATAGAGATTTGAAGGTCAGAGGCACTCGCAGTCAAGACGCTGTTTTTCACTATGAATAGGAAGTTTTCGAGAATCGGAACGATTGGATTGTTCACAATCACGCCACTGATGGCAAGAAGTTGCTTGTGCAACACACCTGAGGAAACAATAAATTTCATATTACTAATATATTACGTTTTTTTTAGGGTGCAAATTTACAAATTTTGTACCTCATAACAAAAATTATTTTTAAAGTAATTAACTAAATTATTGATAGTCAGTTACTTATTTTCTAAAAAAAAACTATGCTGTTTATCAATTAAAATAGCAAATGTTTGTTTATTAGGCTATTTGAGCTTTTGGATTGTATGTGCTTCATTTCAATTCAATCCAGTCTAATAAAATTTGATAACATTCTGCCACGTGTAAATCTTGCGCAACAGTTTTGCGAAGTTCTTCGTGCATTTCTTGTGCATATTTGTCTTGTGTAAGCCAAATAATATCGGCTTTTAGGGTTTGTATAGGTATTTTGGTTTCAGTTGCCGCTTTGAATTCATCAACATTGGGCATTTGTTTTTCCATTTCAGTTAGCCATGTTCCAAAACCGTTTAGGTCTAACGGTATTTTCTTTTTAACATCTTTAGATATTTTGGTAACTTTTTCAATCAATTGCATGAGTTGGTAGAGCGCGTTGGAAGGTGTCATTCGCCCCATGTGTGCTTGTAGAAGGTCTTGTATAGGAGGTGATGGTAATTTGTTATAAAGTACTTTTTTATGTATGGTGTCGGGGCGGAGTGCGTGTGGCGAGTCGCTTTCACGTTCAAAAGCTGTTTCAGACAAGTCAGGCAAGTTGATGTCAGGTAAAACACCCGTAAATTGCGCTGTTGAGCCATTTATACGGTATATTCTTAGCTCTGTAATTTTCACAAAACCTGTTTCCTGTACCTTCTTAAACCCTTGTCCTGTGGCTTTTCCATACGTGGTGCTTCCTACTATCAAGGCGCGATTGTAGTCTTGCAGGGCGGCGGCTAATATTTCAGACGCGGAGGCACTGTATCGATTGACCATGATTATCAAAGGTTCGTCAAAAATAGTTCCACGATGCACATCTTTTAAAATGATAGGCTTGCTATTTTTTTCAGTAGTAACAGCGACTGCACCCTCCTCAATAAAAATGCCTGCAAGGTCTATAGATTCGTTTATCGAGCCGCCACCATTGTTACGAATATCCAAAATAACTCCTTCGACACCTTCTTTTTTCATTTTCAAAATCGTATTACCTACGTTTTGCGCGCAACCTTGGTAGAAGGCAGGCAAGGAAATATAGCCTATTTTACGTTTACCTTGCATCATATAACCTTTTACTGTATTTTCATCTTGGCGTACAAAGGCTTTAGTGAGTTTTATGGTGTTAGTTTTATTGTCTTTTTGACGGATTGTGAAAGTTGCAATACCTTGATTGCTTTGCTCCATAACACTTTCCACCTCATCAACACTTGCATCAGTAAACTCGATGACCGCCTTGCCTGCCCATTGGATAGCGAGAAGTACATCGCCTTCATGAAATTCGTTAGAATTCCAAGCGGGGCTACCAGGTATAAGTTGCTCTATTACGATTTCTCCTATTTCATTTTCGCTGAATGTAAGTCCAAATGATAAACCCTCAGGTAATATATGCGCCATGAAACTTTGCATAGCCGATTTATTCAGGTAAAAGCTGTGTGGGTCGTAGCACAACGTAATAGCTAATAAAAAACGATTGGCAACATAGCGTTCAAACCCTTCCGCGTGTTCTAAAATGCGTTTTATTTTACGCAATTCTATACCTTTTACTTGTGGGACAAAGGTTTGAATACTTGCTTTTTTATCGTCTTTCGATTGGTTGTAACGTGTCAAACAAGCATACTTAATCTGTTTTTCAGTAAGTTTATACGCGCTTTCTTGATTAGAAAGGTGGAAAATAGTATCTCGTTTACCTACCGAATACAAAAAATCGTTCTTTGTAAAATCTAAGGACTCGCTTGTTATCTTCTCTATAGTCGCTTGTCTTTTCTGTAATTTATCTTTGAAAATAGGGATAAATACTTTCAAAAACGCATCATCACCTTGTGTATATGCTTCATCAAGCGTGGTTTCAAAGGATTTGAATTGCGCGTATTCTTGTTGTGTAAGCGTTATACCTGTAGGATCTACAAGCTTTATAAACCGTTTGAATACATTTTTAGAGAACACATTATCAATCGTAGGAGGACTGATATGAGTAGCTTCTATCGTTTGTTTTAAGACCTTAAGTTCAGTAGCAACATCTTGGCTATAACTTTTAGGAGAGGCAAATATAATAAAAGTAAAAATAAGCGCGTAAGGCTTCATGTATTTTCTTGTTTAACTTAACTAATAAAATCTGCTTCCATGTTTGCATAATCTTCTATTTCGCTTATTTGTGGATAGTGATTATACATATCGACCCAAATGGTATTGCGGAAGTTTCGTAATTGGTCGTTGAGCGTGTCTAAATGCATGGAGATGTTTTTTTCAGGCTCGTCGATTATGCAGAGCGTGCATACCTTGTCCTTGCCTACTGTAAGCAATAGGTCAAAATGTTGGTGCAGGCTTGCGACAGACGCTTTTGTGATGTCGCCTTGTGTTAATTGCTGTGCTTGAAAGCTAAGTGTTATTGCCAAATAACCCAATTCTACATCATTGATTATCACGAATTTAGACGCATTTTTCTCGTCAGTTAAAGTCAAATGCCCGTAGGTAATTTCGCTAAGGCAGTCAGGGTAGGCAAGTTGCTTAAAATCTATCGTGTTACCATCAAGCGTCCACTCTTCTGCATCAAAAGTAAAGGAAATAAGTTCATTGTACATAAATTCGTATATAATTTAGAGGCAAGTTTAAAAAAGTATAAAATCACAAGCTGTTTCTTTTATGCAAAGTAAAGCAAATTTTATTGAAAAACAAACAACAAATGTTTTTCTATGGGGTTGTTTAGTCGAGCTTTTCGGCAGTAAAAAATGCGTATTTTGGCGTGAAATGAGG
>JAYTNK010000731.1:0-1508 GCA_043748375.1 Cytophagales bacterium | reverse complement strand
CGCGGCTATTCGTCGCACCGCCCAAAATTTGCAACAAGGCGCAAGTTATCAATGGGGACACATGGGACAGTGTAATTGTGGCAATCTTGCCCAAGAGCTTATTCACATGACGCAAGCCGAAATTCATAGCCACGCCCTCGCCACACGCGAAGGCGATTGGTCTGAACAAACAGACGCGTATTGTAGTCAAAGCTCCTTGCCTATGGACATCATGATAACCAAAATGCTCGAATCAGGACTTTCCCAAGCTGATTTGCACCATTTGGAAAAACTAAGCGACAAGGAGGTGCTGATGCAAATGGCAACTTTTAAACCTTATCCGCGCCACAATGTGCGTGAAGATACCGTTTCCTATTTGGAAACTTGGGCAACGGTATTAGAAAATAAAATTTAATAATAAGCTACTTCTCAAGAAAGTAGCTTATTATTTAACAAGTATCTTATGAACCAACCACATATTTCAACCCATAAAACGCCCTATACTATTATAGGCATACTTTCCGTAATTGTCCCGTTGTTAGTGGCGTATTTGCTTTTTGGAGGGAAAGGAACTAAAATTCAAGGCTTAGATGTTTCTTTCTTGCCTGCTCTGAACGCTGTGATAAATTCAGCCACTTTTGGCTGTTTGGTAGCAGGTGGTTTTGCCATTCGAAGCAAAAATATAGCCTTGCATCGCGCCTTGATGATGGCGGCATTTGTGCTTTCGAGCTTATTTTTAATATCATACGTAGTGTATCATAATAATGCAGAATCGACCAAATACGGGGGCGAAGGCATTTTAAAAATAGTATATTATGTGATATTGATTACGCATATTATGCTTTCAGTGGTAGTCGTGCCATTGGTTTTATTGGCTATTTATTTTGCATGGAGCGGTCAGATAAACAAGCACAAAAAAATAGTGCGGTGGACATATCCTGTTTGGTTGTACGTTTCAAGTTCGGGTGTGATAGTTTACAACTTGATAAGTCCTTACTATCAACATTTGTAAGTGTCATTTATTTTAACTTTGTTAATTTTTCTTGTATAGTTTTCCACTCCGCTTCCAAAGAGATTTTGGGGCGGAGTGTATCTATTTCTTGTGCTAATGTAAGCAAAAAATCTTTGTGTGGTGTGGTATTCTCTTGCAAAGGTCGATGGGCAAGAGAGGTTTGAATCTGCTTTATTTTTTTGAGCCATAATTGTGTTTCGGTCGAGAAATAAGTTTCACCAAATTTTTTCCAAATGTACTCCTCGCCTACCTCATTGGGGTGCAACATATCAGGCGCATAAAATCGATAGTCGCGCAAATCGTCTAACAATAATTCATACGCAGGGAAGTACGCAGTTTGGGCAGGCAAGTTTTGGGTTATTTCGTGTACTGCAAGACGCAATACCGCCTTGCCTACCGCATTGAGTTCGAGGCTGTCTTTCAGATGGCGAACAGGACTAACTGTAAAAATGTAGTTTATTTTTGGGTTTATAGTAGCAATACTCGCCTGCAGAGCCGTAAATTCTGTTACAATTTG
>JAYTNK010000730.1:0-1514 GCA_043748375.1 Cytophagales bacterium | reverse complement strand
CGTTTTTCGTTCACAAATCGTCATTCAACAACGAGATGCTTCACTACGTTCAGCATGACAAATGCGCTATCACTAAAAATAATACAGAAGGAAAATATTTACAAAAAAACGCTATTATTGTCATCTAAATGCTTCCACATGATATCCTTTAAAAAATGTTAATATACACATCGGAAAGTGGTTTTGGAAGATTTAGACAACCCCGAATGGGGTTGAACTATGAATAGCCCCACGTGAAACGTGGGGTAAGCGAAAAGTCATATCCCAAAACCAATTTCGTATGTATATATATTTATGGCAGTGGCTGATGTATTGTATCGCGGTAAACCTGTAGATAAGGATGGCAAGGCGGGGAAACCCAGTACGCCCACACTCACTTGGCAGGCAAGCATTTGGACAGATAATATAGCCAAAACAAACGTATTGGCAGGCAAGTTGGACGAATTTATCAACTGCATAGACACATTTAACCAAACTAACACGTATGCCATCGCCCTGAATAGACATCGCGCTTGCGAGCAAGTTCGGGAAGGAATAACGCCTGCTACTTCGCCTAATGAAGGTGAAAATATTTATCAAGACGATTGCAAATGCAAATACGTGTGGAGGAAAGGGATACGGCAGTATCTAGCAACCCATTTGTAACAAAAAACTACAGCTCGCTTCATAGCGAGCTGTAGAATTATAACGAATATACAAGAAATTTTTGTGCAAAATGGATTAGCCCAAATATTCAGCGAGCATCTTGCTTTTAGTGCTTCCGCGGAGGCGACGAATCGCTTTCTCTTTAATTTGACGTACACGTTCGCGTGTGAGGTCAAGCGTTTCACCAATTTGTTCAAGCGACATAGGATGTTCGCGCCCGATACCAAAAAACATCTCCACTACTACTTTTTCGCGGTCAGGCAAGAATGCCAAAGCACGTGCAGTTTCTACTCGAAGCGAGCCTGTGTAGGCAACGGTTTGGTCAGTAGAAGGGGTGTTTTTGTTCTCAAGTACATCAAGCAAAGAATTTCCCTCTTCATCAGAAAAAGGGGCATCTACCGAAACTTGGCGCGTGCCAGCACGTAGGGTAGAGCTTATTTCTTCAATGTCCATGTCTAAGATGTCAGCCAATTCTTCAGGGGTAGGCTCGCGTTCATATTTCTGCTCCAGCTCTGAGTAGGCGCGGTTAATTTTGTTTAACGCTCCCGTTTTATTGAGGGGGAGGCGTACAATACGCGACTGATCGGCAAGAGCCTGCATAATAGATTGGCGAATCCACCAAACGGCATACGAAATAAACTTAAAGCCACGTGTTTCATCAAATTTGCGTGCCGCTTTTACCAAACCGAGGTTACCTTCGTTAATAAGGTCATTCAATGAAAGATTACGGTTTTGGTATTGTTTGGCTACAGAAACTACGAAACGAAGGTTTGCTTTAGTGAGTTTTTCGAGAGCAGCCTCATCTCCTTGTCTGATACGGCAAGCCAATTCCACTTCTTCATCGGGGGTGAGCAAATCTACTTTATTGA